>DASPUC010000031.1 GCA_035623075.1 Nitrospiraceae bacterium
AGCAGCCCTGTGCAATGTTCTGCGAATGACGCGAAATTAAACACATCCGCATGGTGCCTACAGTTTCGGGGCTTGTCGAGCGCCGATCGAATCGCATCCAAGAGTTCAACCGGATTGTCACAGGTCACGGCATCTCCGGCAGCGCCGTCCCGAAGCGGATCCATGCTGCCGTCGCCGTTCCCTCCGACGGTCGGAATGCCCGAACGCATGGCCTCAAGGAAGACAATGCCGAATCCCTCTTCCGTGCTCGGCATGACGAAGACGTCAGCCGTGCGGTATAAATCTGGAAGCTGCGTATCGCTCACCCTTCCGATAAACTTCACATTGTCTCCGAGACCAAGTACCAATGCCTGACGCTGAAGCTTTTCGCGGCCATCCCCCTCGCCAGCGGCCACATAGACGAGATCCGGATACTCGCGGAGCAACTGGGGCATGACTGCAAAAACCCTGTGGTGCCCTTTGTACCAATCATCCAGCGAAATACGGGAAACCGTGAGGAGTATCCGTTTGCCTTGAAGGCCGTACTGTTCCAAGATTTGCGGTGACTTGGGCCCAGGCGCGAATCGATCGGACACTGTGTTCGGAAGGACCCGCACCCTTTCCGGATGCACGTTTGCCCATGCCAAACACCTGCGTTTGGTATATCGACTGACGACGGTTACCAGATCCGATTGTTCTACTCCCCAGCGAACGACAGAGGAGGGACTCGTCCACGCATCGATCCCATGTAACTGCAACCAGAGCGGAATCTTCAGGCGGCGCGCGATCACGGCCGCCAGGGGTGCATGAAAAATGTGTCCGCACAGGACGAGATCGAACGGCCCCTTCATCACCGCCGAAGTGGTGGCACGGGCGGAGTACCCGATTTTGCTGAAGATCGGCATCTCTTGCCGTACGCGGGCCGGCAGCTCTTCCGGCCGAACGTGACCCAGCCGTGGAAGCACAATAATTTCACCCACCCCATCGGTACCGGACAAGGCTGTAAGGAGGTTGCGGTTGTACTCTGAGATCCCTCCCTGCGCTCCAAAGGCATCGGTCATCAACGCAAGGATGCGAATCTGTGTTTTCATGTTCATGAAGTCACGCCGCTGCCACCATCTGTGCCCAGCGTCGGGTCCAGAGAGATTGCTCGTGTGACGCTCCGACACCCGGGCGCGTTAATTGTTTTACGTCACCGTGATCGGCGATCCATCTGGTCACGGGAATGGCGAAGCCCGTCTTGCCTCGCATGCGAACTGCTTCCGGAAGTGACAGGCTCGCACTTCGCGCCAGCATATCCTTATTCACGAACCTGTCGCGTCGTACGAGTGCGGGAGCGAGCGCCTTGAGCAGACAGGAATCGACCAATGGCACGCGCACTTCAAGTGAATGGGCCATGCTGGCCCAGTCGGTGTCGCGCAGCAGCTGGTTGCGCATATACAACCCTGATTCCAGCACGGCGATCCTGCCTCGGGGTGACCCGGGGTCCGGCATGGCCAATTCACCTATATAATGGAGAGGCCTCAACCGCCGGAGACCCTCTCTCAGCATTCCTCTGTCCAACACCGTGTCCAGTTCGGACGGCATGAACAGCCCCCTTGTCAGCAAGTAGGCCCCGGCGTAGGTTCCTCCGTACTCCAGAACGCTCAACGCTTTGGGGTGCACCTTCAATCGACGCGGGATCACCTGTCTGCCGATGATTCGCACTAGCCATCCGAGCAACGGGATACGAGATGGAATGACCAGTCGCCTGACCAAGGAGGGAATTCTTTCAAAGGACGGGTACCCGGCCAACAGCTCATCGCCGCCGAGGCCAGAAACGGCCACCTTGAGACCCAGTTCGTGGGCCGCTTTGCTGACGAACCAGGTGTTGATTCCGTCGATGGTCGGTTGATCCATGGCTGCCAGGATGCGCGGCAGGTCGTCGCGGAATTCCGCTTCAGTCACGATCCGTGTCGTGTGGCGAGTTCTGTATTGCTTGGCTACTTGCTCGGCAAGCGGCGATTCGTCTACGGGCGTACCGGCGAACTCCGAAAAAGTCAACGTCACGGTTTGAACGTCCGATTGACCCGCATCGCGCATGAGGCCGACGAGTGATCCTGAGTCGATCCCGGCAGAGAGAAACGCACCGACCGGTACATCGGCGACCAAGTGGTGTCGGACGGAATCGAGGAACGTTTCCCGCACGAATTCCTGCAACTCCATTTCCCCAAGCTGTAATGGGTTCGCCTGGGCCTCGAAATACGTTTGAGCCAGCGAGAAGTACTTTTGGGGCTTGGAGGGCCCGAGGAAATCCACCTGCATGACGGTACCGGCGGGGAGCGCCTGAACATCCTGCCACACCGTGTAGGGTTCCGGGACACTGCCGAACAGATAGTAACCGACAAGACCAGCTGGACTAGGGTCATGGGAGATCCGTCCTCCTGCCCTCAGGGCCTTGACCTGGCTGGCGAATCGGAACGTCCACCCATCGTCGGCATAGTACAGGGGCTTGATGCCGTACGGGTCTCGGGCGAGCAACAACGCTTGTTTCCGCTGGTCCCACAGGCCGAAGGCGAACATGCCGCGAAGGTCCTTAACCATGGCTTCTCCCTTGTCCACGTAGAGGTGCAGCAGCACCTCCGTATCGGACTCGGTCCGAAACACATAGCCCTTGGCTTCAAGCTGCCTGCGCAGCGCCTGGTAGTTGTAAATTTCTCCGTTGAACGTAATCACCAGCTGCCGATCCTCGCTCGTCATGGGTTGCGCAGCGCGGTCATTCAGGTCGATGATCGCTAGCCGTCGGTGACCAAGCCCCACGCGGTTGTCCGCTGAAAACCATTCTCCAAACCCATCCGGACCCCGTGCAGTCATGTAATCCCGCATGCGCCGTAATTCACTGCGATCGACATCGAGGGCCGCATAGTGATAGGAGAAAATTCCTGCTACTCCACACATTGAGTCACCTACCGGACCTGAATCTGTCGAAGTGGATTCATTCCTTTCACAGCGGTGCAGTCCCGAGAAATGGTATTGTTTGGGACAGCGCTTATCTGATTCTCGTCACCCGCCCCCTTGAAACAAAAGAAGTTCGAATACACTCGAACTCCCTTGGATACGTTCTGCGCCGCCACCAGCGGAACTGATACGTTGCGAATATCGTTTTCGCGAAATTCGACGTTGGCCGGAGTGCAGCACGCTCTCTGGACCCACAATCCCGCACGTCCTCCATTCGTTCGATTGTGCTCGATGAGCGTGTTCGTGATGTTCTGCGACGTGAATGCGAGCGGGAAATACGGTTCTTTGACGGATATCTCGTTATCGTATATCTCGAATCTCGGCCGCCGTTCCGCATTGCCTCTTATCGCAATCCCATTCGCAGCCTGGACGTTCAGCTTGTTATTCCTGACAATCGTCGTTGCGCTGCTCTCGTTTGCATCGACGATGATCCCGGCAATGCCGGACTCCGGCGGCGAATCCCACATATGGATATCGCTGATCGTGTTCTTTTCAATGATGACATTGGAAAATTGGACTCCAATTCCATAGAACCCCGTCAAGTCAAACAGAGTATTATTGTCGATACTTGCAGCAGCGACGCCCTTCTTGAGATCGATGCCTTCTCCGTTGGCGGCGGACCCAGGACCTTTGGATCGCCAACCAAATTTCTGACCGCCGATGACATTACCGCTGATCGTCAGTTTTCCCGTTATCACTTGTCCTTCCTCGGCCCCCTTTATGAATCCAATATAAATCCCTTCATTACCATTCGCGGTGATTGTATTGTTTAAGATGTCAACTTGTCTGAAGGTATTGGTTCCACCGATGTGGATCGCTTGGTACGCATTGCCGGTAAACACGCAGTTGTTTACTTTTAATGATCCATTCGTGGTTCCCGATGACTGGTACCAGAAACCAACGGCATATTCGTTGGCGAAGGATAAGTGGAGCCCATCAACCGCCACACTTTCAACGTTGACTTGCTGAAACTCTAAAATATGCGGCTTGCTTGAGATGTGAAGATCTTGTTGGAGATCGACACCTTCCAGAGGGGATACATACAGTGTATTCCTTCCGACATCATGAAAGAACTTACCCGCAGTATCAAGCGACTCCAAGGTGGGAACTTTGTCATAAAACCGGCCGTGTTTTTCGTCATGGACAATCAGAACCTCCTTAATGCTCGGAACTCCAGGTTCTATCACCGCCTGTGTGTAAGAAATATTCTTCGCGCCTAATTTCGACCAAGCAGAAGAGCGAGTCGCGCCCATGAGCTGCGGAGCACTTCCTACATCTCCGTATGCCCCAAAACTGAGAGAACGCGTAATCTTAATGGAGACATCCTCCCAGGTACATCCTCGCTTGAACAAGATCCTGTCTCCATTCTGGAAATTGAACTTGGAAACCTTCGATGCGGAATTCCACGCTGTCAATTCGCTCAAGCCCCCATTGCTATCATTCCCGCTATCGCAAGCAACGTAGTATGTGGCTGCGTTTAAGTCACCAACGACGGATAGAAATCCACAGAGCAAGAATATCCACAAGCTGGTACTTGGCATGGTACTCAACCATCGATTCTTGGATGGCTACTTATGCTTTTCCGAACGGCAAACATCGTGGATTCTCAAACCGCTCGAAAGAGCGATTCAAGTTTTCGTCAACGCCCCTTTAACAGTCACGACGATCGGCCTGGCTTCAAGATCACGTAATCACCGAGGCACAGCGCGTCCATATCCGTGCGCATGAAACAGGCCACGGCCTGTTGGGGTGTATCCACAATCGGCTCATTTTCGTTAAAGCTCGTGTTGAGGAGAACGCCCAGACCGGTGAGTTCCCGAAAGGCCTGGATCAAACCGTAGTATCGGGGGTTCCCCTCCCGCTCAACGGTTTGCAGCCTGCCCGTCCCGTCGACATGGGTAATCGCCGCGAGTCTTGTGCGCCATTCGGGCCGAACTCTTACCACATGCATCATGAACGGACTGAGAATGTCTTGTTCAAAATACGTATTGACGCAATCTTTTAGTACGGAAGGGGCAAAAGGACGGAACGACTCACGCCGCTTAATCTTGGCGTTGATGGTGTCTTTCATCGTACGAATTGCAGGATTAGCAAGGATTGACCGGTTTCCTAACGCCCGCGGTCCCCATTCACTCCGTCCTTGATACCAGCCAACGACTTTTCCTTCAGCGAGCAATCTCGCTACTGCGAAAAGGAGGGTCTCTTCATCTCCAAAATGGTCGACAGGGAGACCGGAGCTTTCTGCTGCTAGCCTGATTTCTGAATCAGCATACTGAGGACCCCAGTATGCGTGATTCATGTAGTACCGTTTCTCACCACCGAGGATGTGGTGATAACAGTAATAGGCCGCACCCAGGCACGTCCCATCGTCGGAAGCCGCACACTGCAAATACATCTGGCGAAACGGTGTATCGCGAAGGATGCGGGCATTCGTAACGCCATTGAGCGCACAGCCGCCCGCCATGGCGAGGCATTCAGTGTCGACCAGTTTATGGAGACGGTTCATGCAGTGGATCGCCACGTCTTCGAATCGTACCTGACACGACCGAGCAATGTTTTTCTCACGTTGTGCGAGCGGCTCGCCGCGCCTGCGGGGGGGGCCAAGACGTCTCGCGAGCCGCTCGGTGTACATCTGACCCATGACAATACGTCCGGATTCGTCCTGCATCCCGCTGACTCCTCCGTCATGCATCCCGAAAAACCCCGGTTCGAGTCGAAACCAGGAAGAGTCGTCATAGCGCACAAGTTCGCTCATCACAGGCGAGAATTCGTCCTCACCGAACGGCGCAAGGCCCATGACTTTGTATTCCTCGCCAAACTCGTCGAACCCGATGAACTGGCAGAGCCCTGTATAGAAGAATCCCAGGCTGTTGGGCAAATGCACTCGGTCGAGAATCTCGATCTTTGTCCCCTCGCAACGCGCCGCCATTGCGCTCACAAAATCGCCGGATGCATCGTAGGAAAATCCAGCGGTCAGGCTGTCAAAAGCCGAGAGGTAATACGCGCTGGCAATATGAGCGAGGTGATGTTCGACATTGATAATCTGGTACTTCGTCGTGGTGGGATCGACATCGCAGAGCGTCGCAAGATCGCCCAGCGTTTCCTGAGTTTTTGTCTTGCGCCGAAGGTGCTCACCCACCGCACGAACGCTCTTCCATGGGTGACTGAACACATAATTCGCCTTGGCCGCGAAGTTGCTGTGTGGATTTTTGGCAATCGCAACGTGGGTGACATCCTTCAACGACACGCCGGATTCGGCAAGAACACGGCGGATAGACTCGATAGGGAAGCGGGGTGAATGCTTTTCCCTACGGCCAAGGCGCTCTTCGGCGATTGCCGACATCAATACTCCATCGATGACCAAACAGGCCGCCGAATCGGCATGAAAAGCGTTGATACCCAGAATGACTGACATGAGAGTGTAACCCCTTGCTTGCCGAGTTCGTTCGGAAGGCTAGCCTGTCGCAGCCCCACGGTATCCTTAGGGAGGATCTAGTTTACTTCGTGCAGGGGAGGCGAGAAGAATACGGGGGTTCAAGTTTATGTTAACAAATTGTTAAATGCGGGCAACGGTCGCGGAGGGTATCGAGCCACGTCTGTGCGGGAACTACTTGTCCTGTGACTCGAGCCTCAGTGGCCCGATAAGGGAGGGGGGAGAGGCCGAAGAAGGATAACCCACTGCTTCCACGAGTACCCGGATCATCTGGTCTGTATATCGGGTTTGAGTGAAGTACGACCGGTAGCGCAGGCGGGCATTCAGTCCAAGCCTCGCCATTTCCTCCGGCCTATCCAACAAGTCACATATTTTTACTGCAAGATCATACGGATCATTGGTATACGCCTCGACGCCGGCCTCGCCATCGATCACTGTTTCGCGTAGACAACCCCGATCAGTGTAGACCACCGGAAGCCCAGAGGCCATCGCCTCCAACACGACCAAGGGTTGGCCTTCTTGACCTATTCCGGGAAACACGAAGAGATCGGCCGACTGGAAGAGTCTTTCCTTCTCTGTCCCCATCACTTCCCCCGTGAACTGGACATAACTCCCGAGGCCGTGCTGTTCAACGTAGCGGTGAGCCTCACGTTCCTGATCCGAATGCAGCCAGGGTCCGGCGAAAACAAACTCGACGTCTGTGCGATGACGCAGCACGGTGGGAATCGCAGCCAGCAGAACAAGGCTACCCTTGGCCCGGTCGAGAAAATTCAGATGAAGGATGCGCCAGGCTCTCGGCTGCGACGTTTCCCCGAGGCGTTCTCGTCGCTGGATATCGTCGACTCCGTTCGGGACCACGGCAAGTTTCGACTCCGGGATCAACTCCGAATACAGACCTTTGAGCGAGTCACCAGGGAGAAGACCCAAGTGAATCATCCTGAAAATGCTCCGCACAAGAATCCGGACCGGATAGAAGCGAGCCTGGTACCACTCGACAAGCTGAGCACCACGAAGATGCGTCACAACCTGCGCCCCGAACAGCCTTGCCGTCAGAATCAGGAGCCCTTCACGAAACAATTCCCTCGTACGATTCGAGAGCACCAGATAGATAAGGTGAGGACGTTTCCGGAGGAGAAGCCAAACAAATCGTGCCAACCTAGGGACAAACGATCCGACCGATGGCACGGCTGTTCCGTCCGCAGACGTAATCCCGGGGTCGAAATACGTCACATCAAAACACTCTGCCAAGCCCATGCCGACTAGGGCGCTGATCGACGTGACTGTTCCGTGACAGGAGGGAAGAAACGGCACTACCACGAGCAATCGGGCACGCTGTCCGGCCAGAGAACCCATCGCGCAGCCTTTTCCTTTCTTGGGGGAGAGAAAGGAGCTTACGCCCTTAATGTTACAAGACCGTTAAGAACATCGCTGACCGGCGCTTTATCCATCAGGGAGCAGCATCCGTCTATATGGCCCGTATCTTCCTCCAATAGAGTCCCCCGAGCAACCCAAGACCAGTCAAATAAAATATGAGGCTCGTGGAAAGAGCCACGGGGGCCTGCGCCACAACGGCAGTACCTTGCAAGAAGAACGTCGCCTCACGATCTTTCTTCCACTCGTGGTTCCACTTGCCATCGTGTTCCTTGTCATTTCCTTTGTTCAGTATGTGATCCCAGGAGAGAGCGAATTCGTTGGTCTGAGGATTGAACAACCCCGTCGCCATACCACCGATGTTCCACGCGTGGATCTGATTTCCACTTCCACGTGTCCATCCGAAGAAGAGTGACGTGAGATCGACCGACATTGATGAGCCGTTGATCGTCGCCGACGGCGCCGGCGCGCCGCTCAGGCCGCTGGTGAAGAGGAAGAACGTCTTGTGTCCGCGCGTGATCGGGTCAACGATCTCCGGCATCGACTGATACGATCCCATCGTTATCGTCCCATTCTCCGCAAAAAGGTGGTCGAGGATCCGGCCGAACCGTCCATCGAAGTTCACCGCTCCCGAGGTAACATCCAACGACGTGACTGACAAGGCCTCAGCACGGTCAGCGGGACCCGTGAGACCCAGTGCGAGCACTAGCACGAGATTGAAGAGAATCAGATGTAAACGCTTCATGGGGCCTTCCTTTCTCTCGGGGGCAGACAATCAACGATTGCATCTCCCTCCGCTGTCCATATTGTGGTTGGGTATTGTGTGCCCTGGACTATTTCATTTAAGTTACAGAACGATCAAATTGTTACGACAACATCAACTTTTCTTAACAAACACCAACAGCGTAAGCCCCACCCTCAGATCCCACTCGAAGGATCCGAAGATAGGGCTCACGCTCGATCTGATGTTAACGCTTTCTCGGAAACGTTAACGACTTCTGTTCACAACTCCCGCCGCCACAATAGCCTGAGAGCCCTGACGTTACGCTCCTTTCCTTCTGAGCCAAGCCATCCCGCTCAACCCTGACGCAAACAAGAGAGCTGCGGCTGGCAATGGCACCACAGCATTGACGACGTTACCACTAAAAACAGACGTGCTGGTAAAGGCGTTGCCGGCTCCCGTATCGGTCGATGCGAAGAGCAGCGTCAGACCACCCTGAAACGGCGTCCCCGGCGTCAGTCCGTAATACGACAAGAGGTTGGCATTTTTGGTATCGCTGAACGATCCGAACGTAACCTTGAAACCTTGGACTCCCAGATCCTGAACGAACGCGCTGTTAAACGTCCCGCTCAAAAGCGTAGATCCGGGCAAAATATCGGGCGCACCCTGCAGTTGCACCCCGCCGGTGATGGTGATCGTCCCACCAGAGCCGAACGCCCACCACCCATTGTTGGTCGGATTCGAGCCACCGGCACCAGTCATGGTTCCCGAAGTGAAATTGAGGACGCAACTCACACAGAGTGAGGTGACATTCGCGTTGGCCGACGTGGAGAGGCCGACCACATTGTCCACCTCAATGTTGCCGCCGATGAGGTCGCTGCTGCCGCCGGCATAGGAAATCGTGCCGGATGTCGGCGCACTGATATTGAAGTCGAGTTCAACCGCCATTGCGGACGGGCTGACGAGCAATCCCATCAACCACAGGCCCATAGCCATGGCGGCTATCGAGACCCTTGCGCTCATATCGCCGTCCTTCTTCTGTCCGAGGGGGGCATAACTCTCCCCTCTTCCGCGGTCCTAGCCCCGTCCTTCTAGAGATGGAGGACGAGGCGTATGTTTTTGGGCTCCGAAAAGCCGGACGCGCGTAGCGTCCGGCTTCTCTTCGCAAACTTTCACGCTGTCTCGTTCACGAGGCTCATGCGCTGGACGAAAGCCTCAGCCCTTGCATGTGAGCACCTGTCTTTTCCTGTGGAGGGCCCGGGGCTCGAAAGTCCCGGGCCCTCCACGAACAGCCCTCTCACTCTAATGTCAGGGCTAGTTGCACGCCGTGCTTGGTACGCTTAACGGAGAGAGGGTAAGAGGACCCCTATCGACGTTCTTGAAAACGTTCATTTTGCTTTGCGCATCCCAGTAGGATCCAACCGGCAAGAGTGCGATGGTCGAAGCCGACGTGGCGTCAGCGATGAACGCTGCCGCCAAGGCATCGATCGCCGCTCCTTCCGAAGTTCCACGACGGTTCAGGCGCTCGTAGGTCCAGTAGGCATACCGACCGCATTCCAGATTCTCCTTCGGATTCGTCAGCGACGCATCGTGAGCCAAGTATCCATCAACCTTGACCGCATAGCCCAGGCCAGCGTTGGCGCCACCGGACAGGAAGCTGAGTTCCTGATCCGCATCCATGTATCCGATCGAGCGCGGATTGCTGGCGATACAGGACAACACTCCCGAGGTGCCGGAGCTGAAAATCACATTCGAGTTGGCAAGAACTGTTTCCTTGGCATTGATCATGATCGTTTGGGCCAACATGGCCTTCGACCCGGAACCCGCATTGCGGAGACAGAGTACGATCGGTGAAGTGGTTTCCAGGGTTGTTCCGTTCGCAGTGGTCCCGTATCCCAGCTGTGTCCAGTCTTGGGCTTTGGCCTCGCGGGAAAAGATCGCCTCGAGTTCAAGCCGAGTCAGATTGGTAATCGGACCCGCCGGCGCCCCGCCGCTCACCTTGACTACTCCCTTGCCGAGAAAGATCGACCAGGGGAACACCGCCGTCGTCGCGACGGTGAGCGAGCTATCATCGATCACAGGCTGCGTGGTGCCGAGCGGACCGGTTTGCCCGAACGAGGATCCCGCCACGTCTGACGCTCCCATATGGACCGGTAGGCTGACGGTGTTGGAATTGGCACAATTCGACGTCTGATTGTATTGCTTGCCGTCCGACGCGCGGGTTTGTGTCACTGGTCCCGTGCAACCGGTTGTCTGCGTGATATCCAGGAAGTTCAAGAAAGACCCCGCTGATCCGGTCGCTACGAGCAACGTGTTGATGCCATCGCTCGATTGGGTCGCTGCATAATTGATTTGGATGGGCAGGCCTCCCTGGTTGCAGGTCCAGGCCCATAGATTGTTGTTTGCGCTGACATAGAGGTTCGGGAGCGGAGAAGCGTCACAGAGGTTGAGCGGAGTCGTGCCCATAAAATTGCGCGCGGCTGACGATCCCCCAACGTTCATCACAGTCGTTTGCGCGTGAGCGGTCACGGCCAGCGCAGCCACGCTCAGCAGGCCGGCTATGACCGACATGAATGTCTTCGCGAATCTCATAATTCGTGCTCCTTCATAAAGTAAGAGAGTGTGTAACATCTGCCTGTACCGTCCGAGGCGTGAGCGGCGGGACGACCCTCGCTCCTCCGTCCTGACCGGACGGTGTCCTTGCTTGTCTGCCATTCAACTCATTACGCGGTGAACGACCGGCGGGCGACGCCCACCAGACCGATCAACCCTGTTCCGAAGAGAACCACGCCAGCCGGCAGCGGAACTGCCGCAGGACCGGGATTGCCGACTGACAAGAATCCGTTGGCCGTCAAGAGGGCGCTGCCGACCTGGCCCAGGATAGCGTTGTTAATCACATCGCCTTGAATCAAGTTCACAATCTGGCCCAACGATCCCGACATCGCGACGGGCCAGGCGCCAAGCATTTTGCTGGTTCCGTCTGAATTGAGATTGGTTGTGAAGGAAAAGAGACTCGATGAAGCAACGGTGTTCCCTGTGAACAAGAGAGTGTTGTTGTTGAACCAATTCGCTAGGGCATTGAACTGCTGTGTGAGATTGAGATGGGTGGGGCTAATGCTAGAAAGAGCGGAGCTGGTCCCTGCAATAACCTGGGCGCCACTCCCATTTGTATCAAACTCGAACAGTGTGTACTTGACCGGGTTCGTGCCGCTCGCGGCCGTGAGATCAGCAGAAAGATTCATATTCACGATTGGGGATGTCGTCAGAATCGTGTTGGCATTTCCGAGGTCGACGAGGGCCTCCGTGCTGTTACCATAGATGGCGACAACCAGATCGCCAGTGTTGAACGAAAAGGCCTGCGCTTGTCCGGCACTACCCATAGCCGTGGCCGTCGCGAAGGCCATTGCCATCACGGCCCGTTTGAATCGTGTGAATCGCATATTCCGTGCCCTCCCTTGATAGATGTAATAGATGATGAACGCTTTCCTCTTCCTCTTACGTCCTTCGATGGTTGGCTGTACCTCTCCTCGTCCAGTCCACCTCCTTTCACTCCATTTCGTGAAAGCGTGCGGTCCTGAACCAGGATGCACGCCGCATTTGTCTCGAACCCGTGTTACAGAGGCATCAAGGCTCTATTCGATGCTCGTAACATTTTCTTCGTCCCGTTCGGCTTCAGAGGCCGCTTCCCGGTGCTTCGAGCTGGACACGAAGATTGGCTGGGACACCAGCGTTTCATGTGGGTCCACTTCTACTGGGGCAGGATTACGGACGGATCACTAGACGTTCTGAAGGAGGTAAATTCTCGATTAAGAGCAGGTCACAGGATGGGACGTGAGGAGTACGGTGTGAGGCAACTCGGTTGTCTAAATTGTCTCGTTGGTTTTGTCGATCGGACCGCGAACCACATGAACCAGACAAACCACGTAAACCAGAAAGAGGAGATACATTTCGGGCATCACGTCGGAGGGAAGAATTTCACGATGATCGTATGGTCCATCCCGGGCGGAGGCGGACGAACTTCAGCGAGCTTGGCTAGTGCGTCAAGCGCGGATTGATCGAACAGCAAGCTGCCGGATGAATTCACGAGTCGATATTGCAGGACGCGACCCTGGTCGTCGACGACCAATTCGCAGAGCACGGCATACTCCAGATCATCGGGCAGCGACGGCGGTTGCTGATACTTCGATTGGATCATGGCGGTGATGATGTCCGTATAGCCCGCAAACCGCCCTCGGCTCTTCCCGATTGCGAACGGATTCGCGTCCATCTGCGGCGGGCCAGGCGCATCCGAAGCCTTAGGCGGCGGAGGCGCTTCAGCTTGCGGCGGCGGGGGAGGCGGAGCTTCTTGCGGTTTCGGCTCCGGTTTTGGCGGTTCCGGTTCTAGCTCCGGTTCTGGCTCTTTCTCGGGCGGGGGTGGCGGCTCCTCTTTTTTAAACGCGTTGAGCTTGTAGACCTTGATCAGATTCTGGCCCCACTCGGTCTGCGACACCCAATAGAGGCCGGCGCCGATGCCGACATGAATCAGCCCGACGATCAGGAGTGTCGTGCCAAGTTTACTTTTCTTCTGTTCGAATCCTCGATAGCCAGCCATCGTTTCAGCCCATCAACCGTGAAGCGGTGTACGAAGGAAATAAGCGACCCGACGAGGAAATACACTAGCAGAACATCATGACCGGTTGGAACCGCGCGCCTTGTGATTACGCCCGCTCTTCCGCCCCTGCCCTTCCCTGAGATGAGCAACATCGCTTCACGCGTAACGTATTACGCATAACGCATCACCATCCTTAGGATTCATTGATTGGTTTCGTCGCGATTGCGAGGTCCTCGATCGGAATCCGTTGGAGGATGTCCAGCACCGCCACCACGTGTTTGTACTCGACCCCCGCGTCGCCCCGGAGCACAAGCGGCAGTTTACCACCCTTCGCGGCCTTCAGATCCCGGATCAGCTTCTCCAGCTCACCCAGCTTGACCCGCTCCTCATCCATATAGATCTCGCCGCCCTTCTTCACCGAGATCGTGGGCGTGTTGCTCTCCATCTCCGTCTCATGGGGGGTGGATTCCGGGAGCTTCAATTCGATCCCCTGCACCATCGCCGTCGTCGT
>DASPUC010000032.1 GCA_035623075.1 Nitrospiraceae bacterium
CATCCACCTGGCGTAGCGCCGTCGCGATCTGCTCTTCAGAAAACTTGCTCTTCTTCAGACCGCCCTCCTCGGTTAGAGGGCTGCAGCGTAGCAAATCGTTCCAGTTTTGGCTGGTCGAGTTTTCTGGGAGGAGGTCCCTACGGAGCATCTGCAGCGAGGAGGTTTCACGCTAACGTGGGCACATTCATGCGCGGATCCAGTTCATGACAAGATCTTGGCTGCGAGAGGTAAGTTTATCAACATCCTGTTAGTTTTGCGTTGCTGTCATTGGCCGGGGAACGCGTAACAGCAACTTCGCCTTTTATTGCTATTGGGCTCAACAACATGCGAGAGAAAAATGTGAAAAGCAGTTATTGGACTCGCAGGTTCGTTGGTGCGGCGGGGGGCGTTCCCCCGCCTCCCGCTGGATCCGCGATCGGTTGCGTCGAGACGATCAATTCATCATAGTAGACATAGCCTGTTTGGGAGGGGAGTCCATTGTTCGGCGCGCCCGTGATGTAGTTTTCCAGATAGAGCGTGTTGTAGTTGGACCCTCCACTCGGGTTAGCCTGAAACGGCCAGTCGGTCACGTGCAGGAGGTACTGGAGCGGTTGGCCCTCAGGAGCCACCCAGATTTCGACGGTACTTGTTTGGGTGCCATACGCCCCGAGCTTGACGTGTCCGGCGTAGACGTACCAGGTGTCCCCGCTAAACTGGAAACAGGTACCTGCTGGAGTCAGGTACGCAGAACAGGTATAGGCGCCACCATTCTGATAATCACCAGGGGAGACACTATTGCCGCTCCCATCGTGGTTGGGAGTGAGATAGGGACCACACCCGGTGTACTGATAAATCGTACTCCCATAGACCATGCTGCTCGTGATCTCAACGGGAGCGCAGGAGCTATAGGTGCTGTCGAACCAATCGTGTTGCTTGACCGCAGGACCGGGATTCCCGGTGAGGCCGTAGTTCTGCGTCAGCACATAACTGTCGTAGCGAATCTTGTACTGCCAGTACCACTCGGCTCCATCGCCACTGCCAGGAGGATGAAAGTTCTTCCCTAATGGCAATGCCCAGAGTCCATCACACCCCGACATGCTATCGCCGGGGCAGGCGGCATTACTCGGGAAGGCGATCCGCATCGCTCCAGCGCCCTCAGTCATCTGCGTATTGGTGATAACCGGATGATTGACGCCCTGGTTGGCCCCCGAGCAGCAGTTGGACATGAACGTGTAGCTGCCGTAGTCGTTGAGCGAGCCCTGTGTCGTCCTGCAAAAGTTGCTCGACCCCGGACAGGCGCTCCCTTCCACGTTGAAGCCGCGATCCCCCGGCGTGTTGAAGCCTTCGCAGATGAAGACGCCAGCCGCCGCACAGCGGGTGGCGAACGACACTGCAGCGTCTGTAGAGCCAGCATACAGACACCCCAACACCAATAATATTCCGAACAACCAGCGCTTCATAATCGCTCCTTTCCCCTGTTTGAATGGTCGTCTTTGCTTCCAGATGATCAAGGTCGCTTTGTGATTACGCGATTTATGCTATTTATATCACACGTATGTCCACGTCAGAAAATGCTTTTGCTGACTTCATTCGAAAAACTGCTCTCTGTACCAGAAGCGTCGAACGCTGTGACGACAAAGAAATATGTGGTTCCTGACTGTAGTCCTGTCGATACGTAAGTCGTCACACTGCCTTGAAGAGTCGCAGTAGGCGCTCCATAGGCACCGGATGCCGTTGCACGATACACCTTGTAGCCTGACACGTTGCTAGATGTGCTTGCATTCCAGGTCAAGGTAGCTGATGAGGTTGAAGGTGAATTGACAGTCAGGACTACTCCTACCTGTTGTGAGGTAGCTCCTGACGCCGCCACTGTAATCGTACCGTTGTAGGTTCCAGCGGCAAGTCCCGCAGTATTCACACTCGCCGTCAATGTGCCATTACCGGAACCAGAACTGGGAGTGAGTGCTAACCAAGAAGCGTTATCGGTTGCCGCCCACGTCAGCGTTCCTCCGCTGTTGGTCACAGTGACGGTCTGGTTTGACGGATTTGCCGCCCCCTGGGTTGCTGCGTACGAGAGACTTATGGGGCTGAGACTGATTGTCGGGGCGGCCGTCACGGTAAACGCGACGGGGACGGTGACGGGCGTGGCGCCGGTAGCACTGAGGGTGACGGTGGCGCTATAGCTACCGGCGGCTAAAGTGCCGAGTGCTGCACTGACGGCAACGGAGCCATTACCCGTGCCAGAGGCGGGTGACACGGTCAACCAGGCAGCGTTGTCACTCGCACTCCAACTTAACGTCCCGCCGCCGGTGTTGCTGATGCTGAGGGTCTGAACCGCGGGATTCCCGCTGCCTTGCTGGGCTGTAAAAGATAAACTGGTCGGGCTCGCGCCGATGGCCGGCGGGACCGGAGCGGGTGGCGAAGATGGAGCTGAAGAAGATGAAGGAGTCACTAGTTGAGAGAGTCCTGGCATTTCCGCTGCAAGATTGGACATCGACCGACCTCCTGTAGGTACAGTCGCTCCATTTGAACCATTTGTTGAACCAGCTGCGGTCGTTGCACCCGCAAAAGTGGTTGTTCCGGTCGATGAACTGCGAGGAGCGATCGTATTCGGAGTTGCCGTAGTTATCGTGGTGGTCGCAGCTGAAGGCATAAGTGCTGTTGGCACCGTCGTGGGGGAAGCTAGCGGGGCGGTCTTGCTCGAAAGTGAAGTGTCCTGCGATTGAGCGGTCGCATTGTTCGGTGGAGATGTTGAACCGGCCGTCGAAGTTATTGGTTTGGATGCATCAAACGGGGTCGGCTGAAGTGTAGCAGCGAGAGGACTCTGTGGTTTCCGAATGAGTCGATGGGGGACTGCCTTCGCCGTCTGTACATTTTTCCCTTCAGTTGATGTCTGTGAGGAGTTCCCTGATTTGATTAGGGATTTCTGGTTCGTGGTCTGCACTGTCAGACTGGATGACTGAGCCGCACTATCCTCCGCAAAAAACACGAACGCAAGAATAGCTATTACACAGACCCCAATTTGGGCCGTGCTCGCGTGTCCCATTTGACTTCGTAACTGGTCCACCACATGGTGCATGGTCTGGGTCCTCCGTGTCGCAAACCTGCCAGCGCACCAACTGATTACGATTAAGAAAAACATCAAAATCTCTCCAATCAGCGCTACGATTCACCACATATCAGCATATGCCTCGAACTGTAGGGGATCGAGCAAGACTAATGCCTCTAATCTCTCAGCAGGTGAAGCACGTCAGGTGCCCAATAAATCTCGGTAAAACAACAGAATAGAAATGTGTTGCCGTAAGATGCGCTAGGCAAGTGGTGGAATCGATCGATGTATAGTAATTAGAATATGTACACTTAATCCTACACTTTAATCCATTTCTGGTATCCAACCGTTTTAGAAGCAAAATAGTGCCGAGATTGGGAGTAATATTCAGATGGAAGCTCAAGCGTGCTTGTCATGCCGATAACCCCGTAGGGGAGGCTGCTGGCGTCTCTTCGAAGCCCATCATTGAAGAATAACCAGCGGTTTTCGCGGGCAGTTTCGTCTGATATTACACAAGAGGCCTATTTAGAAACTTCCTGAACGCAGTCTTGAAGGTGTCCGCAAAAGCCTGGGAAGTCCAAGCTGACCCCGGCAAAGTCTTACGAGTTCATTGACTGACTCTACCGGTTGTGCCATTGTGATAAAAATTGTAAAAGGGGTTTGATAATGCCAATAGACCAAGTCAGAAGGCGAAAAGTGGCGGTTGTCGGGCTTGGTTATGTGGGACTTCCGATCGCCGTGGCGTTCGGGAAGCACCAGCGCGTAATCGGGTTCGACATCAATAAGGAAAAAATAGCGGAACTTCAGAAAGGTCTCGATCGAACTGGTGAAGTTTCCTCCGCGGATCTCCAGTCGACGCAAGTTACATATACATCACAACCAGACGATCTCAAGGCAGCTGACTTTATCATTGTTGCTGTTCCCACTCCCATCAGTGAGGCACTCCAGCCAGATTTGAAGCCGCTACGAATGTGCTCTGAGATGATCGGTGCCAACCTGTCACGTGGCACGATCGTTGTTTATGAGTCTACAGTGTATCCCGGAGTAACTGAAGAAGTTTGTCTCCCGATTCTCGAAAAACAATCAGGCATGAAAGCTGGCATTGACTTCAAGGTTGGCTATTCGCCGGAGCGGATCAATCCTGGCGACAAGGAGCACACGCTCGAAAAAATCGTAAAGGTCGTAGCGGCTCAAGATCCTGAATCGCTCGATATCGTGGCAAAGGCCTATGGAATGGTCGTAAAGGCGGGAGTTCATCGAGCTCCTAGTATAAAGGTGGCTGAAGCCGCGAAAGTAATCGAGAACACACAGCGGGATCTAAATATCGCACTCATGAATGAGTTAGCTCTCATTTTCCATCGTCTCGGCATAGATACTAAGTCCGTGCTCGATGCGGCGGGAACGAAGTGGAACTTTCTCAAATTCTCTCCAGGCCTTGTTGGGGGGCATTGCATAGGAGTCGATCCGTATTATCTGACTGCTAAAGCTGAGTCCGTCGGATATCATCCTCAGGTCATTCTCTCCGGCCGACGGATCAATAATGGGATGGGTAAGTTTGTGGCTGAGCAAGCGATAAAATTGTTGAGTCAGCTTGGCCGTCCCACAACTGAGCTGAAGGTTGCAGTATTAGGGCTCACGTTCAAAGAAAACGTTCCAGACCTCCGCAATAGTAGAGTTCCTGACATCATCAATGAACTGCGAGAATATGGCGTGCAGGTTGTCGTTCACGATCCAATGGCCGAAGTGGAAGAAGCCATGGCCGAGTATGGAATTCATCTCACCGAGTGGGATGCTATCAAGAATGTAGATGGTGTGGTATTCGCAGTTTCACACCGTACCTATCTTGAGATGGGAATCCAAAAACTGACAAAGGTTCTTCGTAACCCACAGGAAGGTGTGCTTATAGATGTGAAGAGCATGTTCGACAAGGAGTCCTTCCCCAAATCTCTTAAGTACTGGCGTCTGTAACACATTACGACGGTCGTTTTTATCAGGAGGTTGTGATCTCGTCCACTGAAGTACCTGGACTGTACGCATAGACAAACCCATCTTCCCCCGGTTCACAACATATTGCGGTTTCTTGTTTTTGCTAACCCCCCATCTTGAATCTGATATAGAATTTTCTTGGCACTGAAATTCCAAGTACTTTTCCCAATTTGTGGTCGTGAAGTTCAAATGCTGGTGACGTATGCGCGATGAACGCTTAGAGAGTTTTTTCCAATATTCGTCCGCTAGTAGATTGGTGCTGGGAGCATTCGTGTTCATTGCAGGGTGTGCCTACTTTGGTTCTTCCGATGTGAAGCGGGGAGATGAGTTTCTTGCCGCGGGTAATTGGGAGGAAGCCAGCCTTGCGTACAAACAGGCTCTCAAAGACGACCCATTCAACCCGACGTTGCAGAGTAAGTATGCCATGTCCCGAGAACGTGCCGCTGCCGCTGTTGAAGAAAAAGGCCGTGCATATTTGAAAGACCGGCAACTTGATCTTGCGATCCAACAGTTTAAGCAGGCGTTGGCGAACGAACCGACCAATCTCCAATATCAAGCGGCGCTGGCCGAATCGTTACGTCTTAAAGAAGCGCGCGACCACTACAAAAATGCCGAGCGGCTCGCTCAGATTGGTCGGGCTGAAGATGCCATGGAAGAGTATGCCAAAGCGGCTGAGCTTGATCCGTCATACCAAGAGCCGCTTGAAAGTATCAGCAAGCTGACCGAGGCTCAACAGGCACTTGGTCGAGACGATCAACGCAAGCAGCCGGTCACGCTGCGCTTTCGAAACGCTGGGCTCAAGGAGGTGTTGGAAGGGATTGGGAAAGCTAGAGGTGTCAACCTTGTCTTCGACAAGGATGTTCGGAATGATCCGGTGACGATTACGATTCAAGACACGCCATTCGAGGAGGCATTCAACCTCATTCTCAACAGCAACAATCTCTTTTCCCGTGTGTTGTCGACCGGGTTAATGATCATCAGTCCGAATACAAGACAGAAACAGGAACAGTATCAGGACCTGATGATCCGGACCTTTTATCTCTCCAATGTGAAGGCCAAGGACATGGCGGTTCTGCTCAAGGGCATGCTGGACAGCAAACGCATGCAAGTGAACGAATCGCTCAACACGATCGTTATCCGGGATCAACCGGAGAAAATCGAGTTGGCCGAGAAAATCATCCTCGCCAACGATCGACAAGATTCTGAAGTGTTGTTCGAAGTGGAAGTGCTGGAGGTGAATCGCACTGTCAATCAGACCTATGGGCTGAGCTATCCCAAACAGATTGCTGCGGCCCTTGTCCCACCAGGATTTACCGGAGTCATTAGCGGCGATGTCGGACAGCAATTGACGTATCAGCAGCTCACGAGTCTCGATCCATCCAGTTATCTCTTCAAGCTGCCAACGAACGTACAGCTCGATTTCTTCAAGCAGATAGTAAATTCAAAAACGCTAGCCTCGCCTAAAATTCGCGTGGTTAATAACAAGAAGGCGGAGATCAACATCGGTGACAAGCAGCCGATTCTGCTTTCTACCACCAACGTGTTACCCGGTCAGGCTGCAACGGGGGCGGTTCCGACAACCTCAACAGTTACGTCGATCGAGTTTCGTGATACGGGTGTCAAGTTGACTGTCGAGCCCACGATCCGATTGGTCAATGATCTCGCGTTAAAGATGAAGATCGAGGTCGTTACGCTTGGAGATCAAGTTGTACTGCAAGCAAATCCGCCCATCACACAGTTCAAATTTGGGAATCGATCAGCAGAGACGATGTTGAACATTAAGGATGGAGAAACGATCGTATTGGGCGGGTTGATCCAGGAGCAAGATCAGCGGACCAAAACAACAATTCCGTGGATCGGAGATCTTCCGGTCATTGGAGATTGGATCAGTTCCTTTCAGACTCAGCGCGTCACGACCGAGGTCATCCTGACCATCACCCCGCACATTATTCATACGATGACGCAACCCAATTGGGGCACGCAAGTATTCTGGTCCGGGACAGAGTCAGCATATGCGACGACACCGTTGTTTCCTGGAGCGCCGCAGGGAACAGGCGGTAACCCACTTAGCAAGGTTGCGTTTGGAACCAATTCCAGTTCGCTTAAAAAGATTGCTGTGGGGGTGAAGGCAGCAGGCCAGACGGCAGCAGATTCCGGAGAGGCGGCACGGCTTGTCCTGAAACTGCAAGAATCTTCCGTCCAAGTGGGGAAAGCAGTTCGTGTAGACCTATTCACGGAGCGGATCCAAGGCCTCAAAGAGGGGACATTTACCATCTCGTACGATCCGCAAATCCTCGAATTGCAATCCACGGTTGAGGGTGAGTTGCCTAAACGGGGTGATGCAGGAGGGGTGCTGTCCGCCGTCTCGAACTCGGCGACGGGACAAGTTGAACTAAAACTGGAGCGCCCGACCAAACCAGTTGCGGTAGATGGCAGATTAATCGCCATGCAGTTTATCGCCAAAGCGCCAGGTGTCGCGACACTTCACGCCGAGATGACGGAAGGCCAGGGTCAGGTGGTCGCAGCGGCGCCAAAATCTGCGACAGAAGTGGTGAGGGTTCGGTGAGGCAGTCGGGTGTCACTCTCCTGGAGCTGGTGGTGACGCTTGCCATTGTGCTCATCCTCGCATCGGTGGCTATGCCCTTGAGTCGCGTGTCGGCAAAGAGGGCTCATGAAATTGAGTTCCGGCAGCATTTGCGAACGATGCGAGCCGCGATTGATACCTTCAAGCTGGAATGGAATCGTGACGGAGATACGTTATTAGGCCCTGTATGCATCAAGAACAAGCTGACCTGCAAGGATATCACGAGCCCCTACGGTTACCCCAAATCACTTGATGTACTGCTCGGAGTTAAGCTCAGCAGTCAAGAAGCCACGGTAAAGGGAACAACGACGAGACGATATCTTCGAAGCATTCCAATTGATCCCTTGACCGAGAAAGCCGACTGGCTGCTTCGCTGTTATAAGGACGCGCCCAAGCCTTCAAGTTGGTGTGGCGACGACGTGTACGATGTGCTAACTCAAAGCCAAGACACGGCGTTGGATGGAACAAAGTATCGAGACTGGTGATGATCAGAGGAGAGGAGGCAAACGGCTTCACGATGATCGAACTCATGATCGTCGTCTCTATCGTCGGAATTCTGGCCACGCTCGCTGTGCCGTCCTACCAGGGAACGTTGATTAGAGCCAGAGAAGCCGCCCTGCGCCAGGATTTGTTTACGATGCGTGACGTGTTGGATCAGCACCGCGCTGATCAGGGAAAGTATCCGCCTTCACTGCAAGCCTTAGTCGGTGCAGGATATCTTCGTGCGATTCCGAGCGATCCCTTCACCAATTCGGCTACCACGTGGCAGGAAATAACGGGAACAGTTGAAGAAGGGGTGGCTGACGTATTTTCCGGATCAGATTTGGTCGGAAGCAATGGAGTTCCGTATAACCGATGGTAATACTGGTGTACAAGCTGGTTAGGTCCCATTACGGTAACGATCCCTCTCGGTGTCTTCGTCTCATGAAGTTACTGTCGGACCGGGTCGTCATGATTTGCCTCTTGGGAGTAATGTCTGTGTTTTGGACCGCCTGTGGAGCATTAGAGCCCATGGATGAACCGGAGGTGACCGATCTCCAGTTAACAGTAGACACTCTCAAGGCTTCGGTTCGTGACGCACAGCGGACTGCCTCGGAGATACGCAATGAACTGGAGGCGAGCCGGAAAAATTTGGCCGAGGCACAGGTCGCGCGTGCGCAACTTGAAGGACGTGTGCGGGAGGCCGAACGGAGACTGGCAGAATCGAAACAGGTCATTGATCTCCAACGGGAGGAACTTGCTTCTGCACGAACAGAGCGGGAGCGACTCTCTCGAACTAGTGTTCTGATGCAAGGCCAGCTCAAACAGCTCCATAAGCAACTGTCCAAACTAGGAAAGATTGACGAGGAGGGACAGCCGAGCGGACTGTCACCTGCGAACGTCCCTTCACGGAAAACCCAGAAGGCGATGGTGGTCCCGGCACAGACCAGCTCACCGGCACGTTCTCTACCTGAGCGCAACCTATCCGCGACGCCCGCTACGCTCGTGCGCATGCCATCAGTAAGAGACTCATCCTACAATAGACGGCCTGGTGACCATGAATCACGGTATGTCACCGTGAAAACCGGGGATACGCTCTGGAGCATTGCACACAAACATCATGTCGACGTGAATCGACTACGAGCGACGAATCAGCTGGCTGGGAATCGTATCGAGATTGGACAGGCCCTGAAGCTGCCGGAAAGTCGAATTGAAGACGAACGCGTCACTCCGGCGCCATAAACGTTCACGCCGACTATCCATCCTCATACACTAAGATAACCGATGGCAACGTTTGCCTACAGAGTAGCACGCCCTGATGGATCAACCCTCGATGGACAGATTGAGGGAGAAGAAGAGCAACTCGTGAGAGCCAAGCTTGAAAGCCAGGGCCTCTTGGTCTTCAAAGTTCAGCGTCGTGGCACAGCGGTCGCGACTTCTTCCGTAAGACTACGCTCTCTGCGGAAGTTGCCGGTACAGGAATTTCTGATCTTTAATCAAGAGTTGCTCGCGTTGGTGAAAGCAGGTCTTCCCGTTTTGCGTGTGTGGGATCTCTTGATCGAACGAGCCAGTCATATCGCGTTCCAGCACACCCTCAGAACAGTGCGACAGGATATTCGTGGAGGGACGTCCGCGTCGGACGCTCTGGCCAAACACCCAACTTACTTTTCCGACTTATATATCGCGACCATGAAAGCGGGAGAACAGTCTGGAAACGTGGCAGAGGTTCTGCAACGATTCATTGTCTATCTGAAGCTCATGATCGGTCTTCGTCAGAAAGTGACGAAGGCACTGGCCTATCCAGCCTTTCTTGTTGTCGTCGGAGTCGCAGTAATCGGGTTTTTGCTGAGTTACGTCGTGCCAACATTCGTCTCGGTTTATGGCGAGGTCGGTAAAACCTTACCTGTTGCTACGCAAACCTTGATCGATTTAGTCCATCAATTCCAAACATACTTGGTGCCTGGTCTGCTCACGCTCTTTGGGGTCGGGCTGATTATTCGTGCCTATTACAGATCACCTAGCGGTCGCTTGGCTATCGATCACCTCCTGCTACATCTTCCGGTTCTCGGGCCGATCCTTGTGAAACACCATACCATCCAATTGACTCGGACATTTGCCACGATTCTCGCGGGCGGTACTCCGTTGGTCGAGGCTCTACAGATTGCGCGTGGCGCTGTGTCCAATCGGTTTATTTCAAAAGGCATGGCTACTGCGGTCGAAGAAATTCGAGAAGGGGCGACACTGGCAGCCGCCTTAGATCGACCGAAGGTATTTCCAAAACTGGCGATCGAGATGCTCTCTGTCGGCGAGGAAACCGGATCGCTGGAGAATATGCTCCGGGATGTCGCAGAGTTTTACGAAAGCGATTTAGATCTTCGGCTCACACAATTAACCACGTGGATCGAACCGGCTTTACTATTGATCATGGGCGTGTTGGTCGGGGCAATCGTCGTTGTGATGTATCTTCCCGTTTTTCAGATGGCAGGAAGTGTATGAGGCTCATTCCCAATCGTCGCTCTGCTCGGTCGACTCAAGACGGCACTCGAAGCGCGCGAGCCGTCGTTGTTCCGACCCTCACGCGGCCGTCGCTGGCTGAGGTGCTCATCAAGCACGGTATGGTTCCGAAACAGACGATTGAGCAGACCCTGGGTCGGCTGGGCGGCGCGGTGGCGACTCTCGGTCAAACGTTAGTGAGCGAAGGTGCCCTTTCCGAAGAGCAACTGGCGCGCGCGTTGGCCTCACAATTTGATCTTCCGTTCGATCCCCTCACGGACTTTCACGTCGACCGGCATTTCTATGAGTCTATATCTGTGAAGTTGATGCAGCGGCATCCCTTTGTGCCGATCGCCGAGCAGCAAGGGCGCCTGACGATTGCGATTCCCGATCCTCAGAATCTCCTGTCGCTTGATCAGTTGGAACTGCTCCTGGCGAAGCCGCTTGATCTTGTCGTGAGCCCTCGCAGCGCCATCCTGGTGGCTTTGGAACACAGCGAGGGATCCAGTCAAGCCTTGAGAGAGCTGGAGGCGGAGTACCGGTCCGTCCTGGTGAAGGAAGACGAGCGAGGAGAAGAGGTCTTGACCATCGACCGGGCAGGGGAAGACCAAAGTCCTGCCGTCAAGCTCCTCGATTCAATCTTGTTGAGCGCGATGCAGCGGCGAGCCAGCGATATCCACATTGAAGCTGCCGACCGTGCCACCAAAGTGAAGTTCAGGGTCGATGGCATCCTGGTTCCAGCAATGGAGCCGTTGGACATTCGACTCCATGCCCCCTTGGTGTCTCGGCTCAAGGTCATGTCCGATCTCGATATTGCCGAACGGCGTGTGCCTCAGGACGGCAGTTTTCGAATGCGGCTCGAGCGAAAAACCGTCGACTTCCGTGTGTCAATTCTCCCCAGCGTATTCGGCGAGTCGGTCGTTATTCGTATCTTGGATCGCGAAGCGATTACAGCAGGGGTATCGACCTTGCGGTTGGATCGCCTGGGGTTCAATGATGAAGACCTCAAACGATTTCGCCGAGCGATCACGAGGCCATACGGCATGGTATTGGTAACCGGTCCG
>DASPUC010000033.1 GCA_035623075.1 Nitrospiraceae bacterium
CTGGCCCTTGCTCAGGGCGACTTCGGCTTCACGCAATTTGGCGAGGATCTGTTCGACGGTGTGACGGAAACGTGGCATATGGCCCTCCTTTTGGCCCGACCCTAACATACAGGGTGGACCGGATTAAGGGGGCTAGGTCAATTCACTTTCCAACAGGGTCGGGCTGAGTGCTGCGCAGTTGACTTTCACGAACGGCTTGTCGGCGCGGTCGGAATTGCGGTGAATGGCGTTCGCGACCAACTCCTTTCCCGTGCCGCTTTCTCCGAGAATCAGCACCGACTCGCGGGTCGAAGCGACTTTGCCGATCGTTTTGAACACCTCCAGCATTTCGGGTGTCTGTCCAACCAGTTCGTCTTGGACGAGGGGTTCGCTCTCTTCGTCGTTTGATAACGCCTGCACTTGCGCCACCAACGCCGTCTGTGCCAAAGCCCGTCGAACAGTGAACAAGACTTCGTCCAGATCGAACGGTTTGGTGATGTAGTCATAAGCTCCGAGTTTCATGGCCTCGATCGCCGCGCTGCTTCCACCCAAGGCCGTGATGACAATGACCGGTCTTTCGTCCAGCCGGTCCTGGTGATCTCTCAAGATATCCAGGCCGGTGCATCCGGGCATTTTCAGATCAAGCAGAACCAGCATGATGGAGGGGTCTTCTAACGCCTTGGAGGCGTCCATACCGTCCTCCGCCTCGACGACTCGATACCCCTCTGATTCCAGGAGCACACGGAGATTCCTCCGGATCACCCGGTCGTCGTCTGCAATGAGGATTGTGCCTGCGTCGTGGACTGGTGGCATGGCTCCTACCTGTTGGCTATCGGAAGGAGGATACGAAACGTTGCACCAGGGTGCGCGTCAGTTTCAAGTTCAATCTGCCCGCCGTGCTGGAGGACGATCTCACGGCACAGCGCCAATCCCAGCCCGGTCCCCTCCGGGCGTGTGGTGAAGAACGGCTCAAACAGATGCTCCCGGTCTTTGAGTGACATGCCGGGTCCGGTGTCTGCGATGGTGATCTCCACGGCCTGTGCCTGCCTTTGATGGCGAGTGCAGCAGCGAAGGTGTCCGCCGTTGGGCATAGTCTGGAGCGCGTTGGTCGCGAGGTTCAACAGCACTTGACGCAACGCAGCCGGAGATCCCGGGACGAGCGGCAATCCCGGTTCCAGATCGCACTCAAGGCTCACACTCTGGGGGGTGGCCTGCGCTTCCAACAACTTGATCGTCTCCGTAACCAAGTCGTTCACCTGAGTTGGACGTCGCTCCGCATGTTCTGTTCGTGAGAAGTGGAGAAGTCGGGTCAGAATGTCGTTTAGCCGTTCCGTTGCGTGCACGACCGCATCGATAGATCCCGCAACGTGAGCCTGATCAGGTATCCGCTGCCAAAGCTGGATCGTCGAACGGATGCCGGCCAGGGGGTTTCGGATCTCATGCGCTACGCCGGCGAGCAATTTCCCGAGCGATGCGAGCTGCTCGGATCGTCGCAATTCATCGCGGAGTCTCTCGTGCGCAGCTCGTTGTCCTGCTAGCGATCGAGAGAGTGCGAACGTCAGGGCCAACGAGAGGGCTAAGCCGGCCAAAGCCAGGCCCACGGACACCTCATACCAACGAAGACGGCTTTCCAGCTGTTCAGGCCCTGTGAGGCTCACCATCACCCACGTCGCCCAATGCGCGGGACGCTGGGAACCGACTGCTTCGGTCACCACCATGACTCGGCTGGGCCCTACGTCTCGGATGGTGAACAGCGGGGTTGGTTCAGACAGGCTCTGCTGGGCTTGCTGGCGAATTAACGGGGTTTCCAGTGGCGGCGGATCAGTTCGATGCAGCTCAGTCGGATGCGCGACGTCAGCGGTAGGGAAGCCATATCCGCTGAACCGATCCACGTCATTGAGGTAAAAACCTCCTTCCACGCGGGGAAAATTCAGGAGGGTGTGATTGGTAACCGCGGTCAACGACCGGTGCAGTTCCTCCAACTGTGCTGAGTCGTGCCGGGACAGTGATTGAATGACTGAGTCTGCGGAACGAGCCATGAGGTGACTCGCTTCTTGCAGTGCGGTACGAAGCTGCAATTCCCGATGCGGGAGCGCCGTAGCCGTATAGGCGTTGTACAGGAGCGTGCCGACAGACCCGAGGAAAAGGGCGATCGCCAAACCGGCCTGCACTCGCGTATTCTAGTCTGATGATCTAGAGGCCGCCATGTGTCCTTCTCAAATGTCGCTGTCCGTTCGGCTAAGAAACAAGACTCATGCCACACTCAGGTCTACTCGTGGTTTCTTGCCTGAGAGCTCATTTGAGGATAGAAGACTGGCTAAATGCAAGCTCTACGAGGAGGAATCTCTTGCGACGTGAATTACGAGAAACATGGAATGTGGTTGAAAAGGAGAGGGGTGGTTTGGTTGATTCCCTGTCCTGGTGGAAAACACAGGAAGGAACATAATGAAATCATGACCGAGGACGATGCTTGCGTGGTAAGGGGTGCCGCTTACTCCGAGGGAGATCGAGTGGATGAGAACGGAGGGAGAATCATCACACGTTGCTGGGAGATTGTACGGCCTTCACCTGTCTGATCGGCAAAATGAGACGGAAAGTCGTACCCACACCAACAGTGCTCTCGACATTGATGTGACCTTTATGGGCATCAATGACGTCTTTGACGATCTTGGTCCCAAGCCCTGTTCCGCCAGATTTTCGGCTGATGGCACGAGCGGTGAAGAGGCTGTCACGGATTTCCGGAGGCATGCCACGCCCAGTATCAATGACAGATATGTCGAGCACGTCGGCTGTCTGCGCCGCCTCTCCGAGAATGGTGACTGAGCCGCCGGCGGAAACTTCTGATATGGCATTGTTGACGAGGTTGTAGAAGGCGTTGTAAAGCCGCTGTTCGTCTGCCTCAATAGCGGGCAACCCATCGAGATTCTGGCTCCTGAGTGTCACCCCCTTTTTTTTAGCCATCAGATCCAATGTCTTGAAAACCGCGCTCACCACATTCGCGACCTGACACAGCGCAAACCTGGGCGGCGAGGTCATGCCCTTTACGCAGTCCGCAAGCTCTCGGACCCGATCCGAGATTCGTCGAACGTCCTCTTCGACCATCGTGAGGACCTCGTGGCACAGTTTCCGGCTTTTCTCCGTCTGAGGCGTTTTCCGAACGGACCACTTTTCGAACAATTCATCGAGTTCGTCTTTCAGCAACTCCGCTCCGCACAGGACCGGCATGAGCAAGTTCTTGATATCGTGGCTCATGTCACCAGCCAATTGAGCCACCTCCGCGAGTTTCTTGGCTTCAAGTAACCTCGCTTCCTCGATTGCGGGCGTAGCAAGCGAAGAAATCATTGTGAGGACAGCAACGTCGTCTTCATCGAGTTGACGATCGCGCTTATTGAGGATTTCAATCACCCCAATCGGCTCGCCTTGCCACCGTTTTAGCGGCACGATAACCAAATTCTTGATCACGGACCCCGTGGATTTATCAATTCTTTCCGGCAGCGAAGGGTCTTTCTCAGCATCCACGATAATGGCGTGCTGAGCCGACTTGAAGACGGCACCTGCAATCCCGTGATTCCATGGAACGGCTGATCCAGGTGGAACAGGCTTCTCGCCGACAGAACGATAATTGACGAGTTGTTGCGATGCGGCGTCCGCGATCAGAATGGACCCGCTTTCGGCATTGATGGCCTCCAAGGCGGTGTCCAGGGTCTGTGCAAGCAAATCTTCCAGCGTGTTGTATCGTGAAAGCGCCTGAGAGATGAGGAACGCTGTCTCTAATTCTCGACTTCCGTTGGTAACGCGAAGGTCGACCGTTCGTCGCGGAGCGCGACGCCGCTCTTGAAGTGCTGCCTTTTCCGCAGGCAGTTTCTGCTCAGGACGCACCGAGTCATCCTTTCGGCGGCCTCGGTCAGCTGGTGCAATAATTAGGCGTGGAAGTTGTCCTTGAACAGGACATGTTGTTTAACCGCATCTTCGACGACTGCCAGCAGCTTTTCCTTCTCAATGGGTTTAACCAGATAATCCTTGATACCTTGCTTCATGAGTTTCGTGGCGGCTTGGATATCTGGGTGGCCGGTCATAACGACGACAGGGACGGAAGGAAATTGCGCTCGAAAATGGGCAATCGCCCCGACCCCGTCGATCTTTGGCATCTGCATATCGCAGAGAATCATGTCTACCATGAGCGCGTTATCATCTGACCTGATCGCCTGAATGCCTTTTTCCCCGTCCTCTGCCTCGACCACGTCATATCCCGCTTTGGTCAAGACCATTTTGACGGTCGTTCTGATATGCGCCTCATCATCCACAACAAGTATTCTGCCCAGTCCCATAGTGCCCTCCTTTAAGGTTGCGATGAACTTGACCAGTAATAGTCCTTGCTATCCTTACCTACGACTGTCAGTTTGACAAGAAATTGCAAAAAAATGACTGAGGACCTGGGAGAGCCGGAAGGGGTGCCCGTCTTCGCTATGCTATGGTAAGCGGGTAAAGAGTCCGAGCGTATCGCTTGACAGATGGATTTCGCCTACACCGTTGGAGTGAGAACCTCAGGATGGCGCTTGCGCTGAGTTGGACGTGGATGAAAATGACAGAGGCGCCGCAATCATCCGACCGCTATGACAAGGATGCGAACGCCGTCGAGTACGCCTCGTTGCAAGAAATCCTTCAGCTTTTCTAGAATCATCTATGCTCGTGCAAGTTCCCTGGCTCGCCATGCTCGTCCTCCTGCCTCACGCCGTCCCCACGGACACCGGCCGCGGCGTTGTCCATTCCGTTCAACACGCCGACAGCCCAACACCTGGGCCGACCGAAGAGGATTTAGGAGCGGAGTTCAGGCGATCGCGCGAGATGTTGCGGGCGTCGCCGGAGTTCCAAGGGGACACTGCCGACGCTCACTATCGATTGGGCAAGGCTCTTCACCATCGCGGCGATATGGTCGGCGGGGCAGAGGAGTATCGTCTTGCTCTCCGACGTGACCCCCGCCTCGGTGATGCCTATCGCGATCTCGGCGCATTGCTGCTCGACTGGCACGACTACCCCGGTGCGATTGCGGCCCTCGAGCAGGCGGTGCAATTGGGACAGCAGGATGCTGAGACGTATTACTGGTTAGGGCGTGGCTTGATGGGGAAGAGTGACTGGCCTGCGGCTGCTGCGGCCTTTGAGACCGCGACACGAATGAAGCCCGATGACGCGGAAGCCTATGCGGACTTAGGGCTGGTCCGGATGGTGCAGGGTGACGTGACAGGTGCGACAGAGGCGCTTCGCGCCTCGATCGAGTTGAAACCGGACAATGCGGACGCGCACGCGCTTCTGGAGACGCTCACCCTCCATCACTCCGATCGTGACCAGGCGATCCAAGCCGCGCAGAAGGTTCTGGCCGTAATGTTTCGTCGATAGCCCCCCGTTCACGGGGTCCAGTCCGGTTTTGCGTCGATTGTGGAGAGGACGATCGCCTGCACGTAGAGTTGGTGTCCATAGGGTTGTTCCCACGTCTTCAGAAGCAGTAAGTGATGATCCCGCACCTCGATCCATCCGAGCGGTACCCACCCGGGAAGTAACGGAAGTTCCCCTTTGACGCAGGTTTTCCCACACAAGTTGACCCAGGGGTGCCCAGCCTCGCCCGCGCCATAGAGCCAGACAGCGTACCGGCCTTCGGGCAACTTGGACGTCGTGCGGATCGGCGAGACGCCGGGAAGCGGCTGGCGGAACATGACCACTCGATCGGCCTGTTCGCGCGGGACACCGCACCGGCTGCCCAAGGCATAGACCCAGAGCGCATACTCGCCCGAATCGGCTTTGCAATCTTCGAACGCGACGTCCGTCGCGCCCTTCCAATCGGAAGCGCGAAAGATCTGAGAGGTCGGTGGCGATGGGACAGGGCGAGAATTTTCTTCTCCGGTTGCCGGACTCATCGTGACGAGGAGAAGCACCAGCCCGGAGACGAGCCCGAATAGCATCAGCAGACGGAGTCGAACCATGTTGCGCTTGTAGCTGACTGTTATATGGTTGGTCAACGGATCAAGAAAAGAAGTGAGGTCGGTCCGGCCTCTCGAACGCAATGTCGATCTCGCGAGATGTCACTCTCTGTCGAGTCATCCGGTTGACACTGCGCTCTGTAGAACGTAGCCTCTCTTCGTTTCAACTCGACGAATAGATCGTTCACCTAAACAGACATTTGACGATGGATTGGTTGATGCTGATCGGCTTGCTTGTTCTGGTTGTCGCGTGCGGTGTCGCGTCCTTCTCTGTGTATTCGTTCGTCGCCCGAACCAAGAAGGAGTTCCGTGAGACTCAACCCAGTCTGAGGATCTCCAATCTCTCGGCCATGAATGCGGGGAACGTCCTGACTCTCTCTCCTGAGATCGAAAACGTGGGTCGAGGAGTCGCGTATGATTGTGTGATGCATCTGGGTGGCTGGGAGGGGAATTTCGCGATCAAGAAGGTTCATCCTCATGGCCCACGACAACAGAAACACATGGCCTCGATTGTCTTAGGCCCGGATGCAGCGCTCCGCGCGAAGCCAATGACCAACGGGTATCTCCGACTCAGTTATCGAGATCGCTGGGGGCTCAAGTATGAATGTTGGTATCCGGTCGCGCAATTCAAGAGCGTGGCCATTCCTCCCTACCATGTTCAGATCGACCTCGAACATCCTGAATTGACAGAGCCGAACCCTTCCTTCTGGGAAATGCAGAAATTTCTTCGACGGAGCTCCCTCTCCAACTGACCGACAGCGTCGCCAGCCGCTTCTTTCACAGCGGCCCGTGTTCCTTTTTTTGCTTTCGTTGCAGGTTTCTCCTTGAAACGGAGCCGGCCTATCGCTATTTTTCTTTCATGCCTCGTAAACGCGTCGTCATCATCGGGGGCGGTTTTGGAGGCCTCACAGTCGCGCAATCGCTCCGCACTGCCGATGTCGTGCTCGTCGACAGGACGAATCATCATCTCTTTCAACCGCTCCTCTATCAGGTCGCCACCGCTGCCCTGTCTCCCGGCGATATCGCCTGGCCGCTCCGCACCATCTTTCGTCGGAGACTCCATGTCCGCGTCATGATGGATGAGGTCCTGTCCATCGATCGTGCAGCGCGTCTGCTTCGATTACGCGAGAGCGGGCCGATCGCGTTCGACGTCCTCATCCTGGCGCCGGGATCGCGACACTCCTATTTCGGCCACGACTCGTGGGAACAGTCCGCGCCTGGACTCAAGACCATGGCCGACGCGGTTCAACTTCGGGAGAAGATGCTGCTGACGTTTGAGGAAGCCGCGCGACAGCGAGCCGCCACTCCGACAGAAACCCGACTCACATTCGTGATCGTTGGTGGAGGTCCCACCGGCGTCGAGTTGGCCGGTGCACTGGCCGAGATCGGGCGGAAGGCTTTGGGGCCTGACTTTCCGACGCTGCGTCTCGAGGACCTCGCCATCCTGCTCGTGGAAGCCGGTCCTCGTATTCTGCCCGGCTTCAGCTCCGATCTTTCCGCGAACGCCGCTACTGCGCTGGAACGCATGGGAGTCACGATCAAGCTGAACAGCCCGGTGACTGATGTTCGCAGTGATGGCGTGATGATCGGTGACGAATTCATTCAATCCACGAATATCATCTGGGCCGCAGGTAATAAGGCGTCGCCTCTGCTCACGTCGCTTGCGGTTTCTCAAGACGGCGCCGGCCGCGTCAAGGTCCGACCGGATTTGACGATTCCGGGTGATCCGTGGGTCTTTGTTATCGGCGACGCCGCTCATTGTATTGGCTCGGATGGGAACCCGCTGCCGGCATTGGCTCCTGTCGCCATGCAGCAAGGCCGCTATGTTGCGAAGCTCATTCGATATGAAACTCCTCCAGAGCAGCGCCGGCCGTTTGCATACGCGGATCGAGGGATGCTGGCGACCATCGGCCGGGCTCAGGCGGTCGCACAGATCGGTCCGTTTCACTTCTCCGGACTCATGGCGTGGCTGCTCTGGTGCATCGTTCATATTTTCTTCCTGATTGGGTTCCGCAATCGTGTACGGGTGATGCTGGAATGGATGTGGTACTACATCACGTTCAAGCCCGGCGCGAGAGTCATCTATCAACTTCCACAACTCCCCCGAGGACAGTTTCCTCCTGAAAAGTAACCTGGCCTCACTCTCGAACCTGAATCCAATCCGATAATTCCGTGAATCGGTTCTGATGCGACGACCATTGGCGGGAGGGCTGGTCTCCTCGAAACCGTGTTTCCCTGTTGAGGTAGAACTCATCGTCAGATCAGTCGGTTGTAAAGATCTTCTCAATGCTCAGTGTGAAAGCCAGGCATGGCATGACTGATGCTCATTTATTAGGTCGGAGATTAAGAGCAATTGTTAGGGGCATGCCACCCGCAAGGAGGCGAGCCATGAAGCGGGAGAACAAAAGCAGAACAATTGGCGGACTTAGGCGGAGCGTGATTAAGTTTACCGTCACGTGGATCTGCGCGGCAGGCATCTTCAACCTGTTAGGAGTCCCCGTAGCTCCGGCGCTGGCCGAGATGAACCGGGGTGCTTCTATAGCACTAGGAGCAGGAGCAATGCATTTCTGCGCGGTGATGTCGGACGGCACGGTGCAGTGCTGGAAACACATCGCTTTCGACGAGCTCGGCGACAGGATGAGGCCCGATTCGTTGGTACCTGTGACTATCAGCGGGATCACCAACGCCGTGGCGGTCTCCGGCAGGTGTGCGATCTTGGCCGACGGGCGCGTGCAGTGCTGGCGAGAAAACTCTGCTGCTCCGGTGACTATGACCGGAATTACCAACGCAGTGACAATAACTGGCTCCTGCGCAGTATTGGCGGACGGCCGAGTCCAGTGTTGGGACACTGACAAGTTGGACGAGGGGACCACTTCCAGCTCTTCCGTCTCGGTGAATATCCGTGGCATCACGAACGCTGTGGCGGTTTCCCGCGGCGGAGGTTACACCTGCGCGGTCTTGGCTGACGGCAGGGTGCAGTGCTGGGGACACAACGCTCAGGGCGAACTCGGTAATGGGACAACAACTAATTCGTCGGTCCCGGTCAACGTGAGCGGAATTACTAACGCCGTGGCCGTGGCGGCCAGTACGTGTAATTACACCTGCGCAGTGTTGGCTGACGGTTATGTCCAGTGCTGGGGACACAATCTTCACTTTGCCGTGCCTCGCATGAAGATGAATACTTACGCTAGTTCTTTGGTGCCGGTGACCGTGAAGGGAATCACCAACGCCGTCGCAGTCGTGGCTCTGGACCCGCACCCATGCGCCGTTCTGGCTGACGGCCGGGTGCAATGCTGGGGCTTCTTTGGCAGCGGCGGCGGAGGCATGTTGAAGACTTCTGCTCCGGTGACACTCAACACGCTCGGCAAATCTGTCCGAGTCTCCACTAAAACGACTCGGTAGGGAGACACACCATGAAAGGCGACATTGAACAAAGAACAATTGACGGAATTCGGCGGAGCCCGATTCGATCCAGAGCATCAGTGATCCTCGCCTTGGGCCTTGCTGCGGGAATGATGTCGCCAACGCTGGCTGAGACGACTAAGCCTTCCACTGGCGTCCATGGAGTGACGGGACGAGTGACCTACAGCGGGCCTCCAGAAAAACAGCCCGCTTGGCTAAAGGAGTTGAAGGATAACCCCAAGTACAGAGACCTTATACCCCGTTCCAGTTTTTGTCGTAAGGTCGCTCCGAGCGAGCTTGTAGACGGTAACTTCCCCATGTTGAAGGCGATCGAGGTTGGCGCGAAGGGAGAGCTCAAGGGGGCCATCGTCGCCGTCACCGATATCTTGGATGACAAATTCATGGCCGATTATCCTGGAACGGACGTGGTGATAGAACGATGCAGGTACTCTCCGTTTACTGGGGTGGTGGTGAAGGGAAAAAGTCTGCGCGTGGAGAACCTTGATGCAGATCCCAACGATCCAAAAGCAGTCAAAGGAGTATCCCATAACGCACACGCCTTTGAGGTGCAAGGAGTAGTATCTAAGACCATCTTCAACGTTTTTCTGCCAGAAAAAGGGTCACGGTTCGACAAACCCGTTGGCTTGAATAAAGAAAAAAAGGGATCTGAAGTTCGGCTCCAGAGTGATGATCATCCATGGGAACAGGCCTTCTTTCTGTTCGTGACCAACCCCTACTACGCTAAAGCCACGGACGATGGAACCTTTGTGATCAAGGGCGTCCCGCCGGGACGGCACAGGATTGTCGCCTGGCATCCGTTTGCTGGCCGCGCCGAAGCAGACATCGTTGTGGATGAACGCGGTTCGGCACAAGTCAACTTTGAACTGCAGAAAAGGAAAGGGGAGTCTCGACCTTCAGATTAGCAGCCCCGTTTCGCGGCGCGGTTTGCGCTCGCTATTAGATGACACTTGCTTCAGCAAGAGGAATCTCAATCAGGGCCGGACTGCTTGAGGTGGCCGACAGCGGTTTCAGTCCCTCCGCTGCGTCACCGCGAGGCGGTTTGTCCGAGAAGAGCATCACGATGCGCGATCGATCGATTTCGTCGCGAGAAGGCAGCCCGAATGCTTGGCAATACCAGGTTCCGGTAGGTCCCTGTATCGAACAGGGGATCGAGAACGGTTCGTATAAGTGCAACATGCGTCGGACATCAATGTGTTTGAGGATTCCATCCGCCAGATACGCGAGCACCGGCGCGGGAATCTGTAGAGACTCTCCTTCGTTGGTGCCTTTGAGATCGCGCAATACTGTCATTCCGCCACGGCTGGCATAGAGGACGGCGAGGCTGGATGACAGGACCACGATCGCGGAAGAGGTGTCGTGGTGCCGAACGACGCAAGTCTGATCTGCCGGCACGGCCTGTGTGTACATGGCGCCGATCTGCCTTTCGTGAAGATGAAGCCCCAGGCTCGACATCGGCGGGGCTAGGCGACGATGTTCTGCGGGATGGGAGACACTTCGTACTCGTAGCCGCGGCGTCGCAAAGAGATGATGCCGCGACGGCTTAGCGTATCGACTGTTTCGAAGATTTGGTTCCACGACAGTTGCGGTATGTCCTCAACGATCTGGTCGAGTATCACCGGATGAACCGTCTGTAGGTGATGCATCACCAGCGCTTCGTTTTCTTCCAGCGTTGACATCATGGGCGTTCCTTCCGTCACACTGTGGCTTGATTCGCTTGTTAACGTACAGACGCAGTATGACACCCGTGTCATAGGTGCGTTAATAATCGGTTACGTCTTTTTGAGGAAAACGAGGCAAGGGACCTCGTCTGCTCTCCACTTTATGCGTCCGTCCCCTCTGTTCGACCTATTGAAGCAAGCTCTTGGGAAGCATAGAGTAGAGGCATTGTTGGAGGGTATGCATGCGGGCTCTCCTTCTCTCCCTTGTGGCCTGTCTACTGGTCGGCTGTCTGTCGACAACCCGCGCACGCGAGGTCAATTGTATGAGCGTGATGATGTTGGATGTCTGGCAGGCGGATGACGATCTCAAATCTGCCGAGCAGAGATGGCACAGCGTTCAACAGGCTCGCGTCGACCGTGCACAGGCGCTGCAAGACTCCTCGGTGCGATCATTGTTCGTCAGTCACGTTTCTTCTCCTCCCGGTGCTTTTGCACCCATACCTCTGCGCGAAGAGAGCTCAAGAGGTCGGGTGTCGGAGCCGGAAGAAGAGCGGGCGCTGTATCGACAGGTCGTCGCCGCACACAATCGACAGATAGAGGCGGTAGAGTGGTACGGCCGTGTCGCTCGCCGCGTGCAGACCAGAATGGAGGAAGATGAGATCCTCAACCCCCTGCTGGGGACTCTGGTAACCTCAACGGCCATTGTGTTCTACCCTTTCATCCGCTGGAACGTACGATCAGTCCTCTGGGATGGTGTGGACCCCGACGCAGCCGATGATCCGGTGCAGGTATTTTGTGCGACACGCCTGGAGCGGGAGAACCTTGGTCCGCACCCCTAACTGCTCGTATCTTGTCGTTCGCGAGACACGCTTCACGCATCACGCTTATTCCCCGGACTGCTGAATCAGTTTTGCGACAAGGCCGGACCAACCGGTTTGATGACTTGCTCCCACGCCGGCGCCGTTGTCGCCGTGAAAGTATTCAAAGAAGGGGACGAGGTCGCGCCAGTGAGGATTGGACTGAAACTTCTCCACGCCGCCGAAGACCGGCCGTCGGCCGCTGGAATCCCGCAGAAAGATATGCGTGAGGCGCCGGGAGAGTTCGCCCGCCACCTCCCATAACGTCGCCATCCGACCGGAGCCGGTGGGGTATTCCACTTTATAGCCGTCTCCCAAGTAGTAATGAAATTTTTGTAACGACTCGATGATGAGGTAGTTGACCGGAAACCACACGGGACCACGCCAGTTTGAGTTTCCTCCGAAGAGGTTGGTGCTGGACTCAGCGGGTTCATAGTCCACCCGATGCTCTATCCCCATGACCGACAGGCTGTAGGGATGATCCTTGTGGTACCGCGACAGCGCTCTGACGCCATAGGGAGACAGGAATTCCTGCTCATCCAACATGTATCGCAACACTTTTTTCAGCCGGTGGCGACTGACCAACGATAGGAACCGCCGGACGATTCCGTCGGCTGATTGCGTCTCGACATGGATACCGAAGTCAGGACGATTCTCGATGAACCACTGCATCCGGTGTTTGAATCGCGGCAAACTGTCGATCAGGTCTGATTCTAGCGTCTCCACGGCGAAGAGCGGAATCAACCCGACCATCGAGCGAACCTTGAGGGGATGGTTCTGTCCGTCAGGGAGGTGCAGGACGTCATAGAAGAAGCCGTCCTCCTTGTTCCAGAGCTCGATTTTTTCCTCTCCGATGTTGTTGATCGCCCGGCAGATGTAGACGAAATGCTCGAAGAACTTGCTGGCGACATCCTCATAGGCGCGGTTGTCGCGTGCGAGTTCCAGCGCGATCGTCAGCATGTTGAGGCAATACATGCCCATCCAGCTGGTGGCGTCCGATTGTTCAATGTGGCCGCCGGTCGGGACCGGCGCGCTACGGTCGAAGACGCCGATATTATCGAGACCGAGAAAGCCGCCTTGAAAGATATTCTTCCCTTCTGTGTCTTTACGATTCACCCACCAGGTGAAATTTAACAGCAGCTTGTGGAAGACCCGTTCTAAGAAAACGCGGTCGCTGATGCCCGTACGTTTCTTGTCGATCTTGTAGACACGCCAGGCTGCCCAGGCATGGACCGGAGGATTCACGTCGCCGAAGGCCCATTCATACGCCGGGATCTGTCCGTTGGGATGCATGTACCATTCGCGGAGCATCAGAACGAGCTGCTCCTTGGCGAACGTCGGATCGACCAACGCGAAGGGGATGCAATGAAAAGCCAAGTCCCATGCGGCGTACCAGGGATATTCCCATTTGTCCGGCATTGAAATGACGTCGGCGTTGAAGAGGTGGGTCCAGTCAGAATTGCGGCCGTGGAGTCGTTCCCGAGGCGGTTCGGGTCCCATCGGATCACCCTTCAGCCAACGGTTCACGTCGTAGTGATAGAACTGCTTGCTCCACAGAAGACCTGCGAACGCCTGCCGTTGCACCTGTCTGGCATCTTCGGACAAATCGGAGGGAGCCAGACCGCCATAAAATTCATCCGCCTCTCGGCGGCGTTGCGCGAAGACCGCGTCAAACTCCTTTCCTGACACGGCGACACTCTCTGAATGATTGGTAAACCGGAGCCGGATCGTCGAGGTCGCGCCTGGTCCAAGATTCAGCACATAGTGAGCGGACACCTTCGTACCAATTTGATCCGGATTGACCGCCCCCTTGTCTCCATGCACGATGTAATCGTTGATACTGTCCTTCACATAGCGCGAGCCGTCCGGATCACCATACAGTTTCCTTGTATTCGTCTCGTTCTCGGTGAAGAGCAGCTCCGGACCGCCCTGACAGAGAAGACGGCGGTACCCGTAGTAATCATGGTCGCATTCGATGACACTGGCATCTGTGAAAGGCTCTCCTTTGCGGAACCGGGGCCGGCGGAGATCAAGCCCCCACGACCAGGTATTTCGGAACCAGATGGTCGGGAGCACCGTCAGTTCAGCAGCATCGGATCCGCGATTGATGACCTGGATCTGGACGAGCACGTCCTCTGGAGCGGCTTTCGCGTATTCCACAAATACGTCGAAGTAGCGGTCTCCCTCGAAGACGCCCGTATCAATCAGTTCAAATTCCAAATCCTTCCGTCCGCGTCGTTGGTTTTCTTCGAGGAGGTACGTGTAGGGGAACTCGCCCTGCGGGTACTTGTAGAGGTATTTCATATAAGAGTGGGTCGGCGTGGAATCCAGGTAAAAGTAATAGTCTTTGACGTCTTCGCCGTGGTTGCCTTGGTTTCCGGTCAGACCAAAGATCCGTTCTTTGAGCATGGGATCTCGTCCATTCCACAACGCGAGCGCGAAACAGATCATCTGGTGGCGATCGCAGATACCCGCCAGACCGTCCTCGTTCCAACGGTAGGCGCGTGAGCGGGCGTGTTCATGAGGGAAGGCGTCCCAGGCCGCGCCATTGGGGCTATAGTCTTCGCGCACCGTGCCCCACGCACGTTCACTGAGATAAGGACCCCATCGTTTCCAATGCTGATGTCTGTGGGCGTCTTGGTCGAGTCGCTGTTGTTCCGCGTTCAGTGACGGCGGGCTCGACGGAATGTCTCGGTCCGGACGAAGCATATGACTCCTCAATGAAATGTCTTGTTGAATAGACGGCGAGGCAACCTCATTCTGACAATGCTAGTGTGTGACTCTTGTGGTTGCAAGCTTCTGATAGATACAGCGAATGGTTCTCCCGTCGGTCGGAACCGTCGATCGGGGCGTTATCTGTTTGGTGAGGAATTTTGTGGGGCTCACGAGGACGTTCAGCGGGGATTCTGCGGCTGTTGGCCGGCACGCCGGATGAGCGACGGTCGCGGAGTCTTATGATCGTTCCGCTGAGATGCCTTGAATCAGCCGTTCGGTTTCCTGGTACCCGCCCTCGCCGATGCTGACGTATCGAATGGTGCCTTGCTTGTCAATCAGATACATCACCGGCCAGTCGTGATTCCCATACGGGTTCCCGGTGAACGGAAGGGATTCCCGCCGACCTGAAGGAGAAGACCCTCTTGTTGCTTGAGGGCGAGGGTTCTGTCAGTGGCAGTCGGGGAATACTTCGTACCTCTCATGTGTATTTTCCCCCAAGACTTCACTTTGTCGACGGAGTATACTGGCAGTTATTCATCCACTCACCGGCAAGCGTGTGGAGTCGCAATCGTGAGACTCGCTTCTCGCCAGACACACGCCGTCATTCGCCAGGCAACAGTCCCTCTCATCCATTCCAGGCTCGACCTTCTCTGGAGGGTCGCTCATCACCTCAGGAGGTGTACTCATGTCCATCTCGCGGACTTTGAAAGAATATCTTGACCGGGAACATGTCTATTACAACGTGTTGCCCCACCGAGAGGCCTATCGCGCGGCCGTGCTTGCCGAGGTGCTCCAGACGCCGGTTCGGGAGATGGCCAAGGTGGTGATCCTCAAGGTGGACCACCGGTATGTGATGACCGTCCTCCCGGCCGGCTTGCACGTTGATCTCCACCGCCTCCGGGACGTCTTCATGACCAACCACGTTCGACTCGCGACGGAGCAGGAATTCAAGGGGCTCTTTCCGGATTGCGAGCTGGGTGCGATGCCGCCGTTCGGCCCCCTCTACGGCCTGCCGGTGTACGTCGATCGCTCGCTCACGGAGGACGAGTATATCGTCTTCGAAGCGGGGACCCATTCTGAAGCGATCCGCATGCGGTACTGGGACTTCGCCACACTTGTGTTCCCGGTGGTCGAGGAATTTCACCGCTCACCCTCAGCGGTCGGGTAGGGTCTCGAATAGATCAGACGAATTGAGCGCCTGCTCGAAGTCGAGCTGCCAAGCGACGGTGAGACGCGCGACCACGTTGTCTCCCTTTTTCATCACGAGCGCGATCGTCGGACGAATTTCGGCTGGAGCCGCGATGAATTGGCCACCAGCTTGCCTCAGATCCCCGCATACCATTCATACCCTTGATCCTCCCAATACCCGCCACGTCCATCTCCAATGCCGGCCAGGGTTTCGACCAGTTCGATCTTCATCACGTACTTGGCATGCTTGTACCCCAGCTGCCGTTCGAACCGGAGGCGCAACGGGGCTCCGTGCGGGACATCCAACGGCGTGCCGTTCAGCTCATATGCGAGGATCGTCTGGGGGTGATAGGTGTCGGCGACCGCCATGCTTTCGTAGTAGGCCACGCCTTCGTCATCAACATCGGCACAATGAAAGACAGCGTACCGCGCGTTCGGGAGCGGTTGGACTTGCCGCATCAAATCACCCAGCGGAACACCGGTCCATTTTCCGATGGCGCTCCACCCTTCGACGCAATCGTGCCTGGTTATCTGTGTCCGCGCCGGCAGTTCCTTGATTGCCGCTAGAGACCAGCTCATCGGCGCCCGGACCAGTCCGACGAGCTCTACCTTCCATTCAGAAAAATTCTGCTCGATGTGGGCAGCATAGTCGGCAGTGCCAGGATCGATATTGCCGTTGGCCGGGAACACACGCGATACCTCCGATTCGCCATACTCCTTCGCCAAGGCGTTCGCCGGCGTGACGGCTCGCTGGATACGATCGGTCAGTTTCTCGGCCTTATTGAGGATCGATGGAAACCAACTGCTCTGCGTTAAATTGTCGCAGCCGGCGAGCGCGACCAGACTTGCGGCCCCGAGCGTACCCTTCAACAACTGACGGCGTTCCATAGCGCGTTTATGTGAATCCATATGTGTTCTCCGTTTTTTAATAACTCGAAGAGATAGCAGTGTGGAGTGCCGGAAAGGTCGGATACCCGTCCCGCAGGACGTTCAAAGGAGACGTCCAACAAGGCCGCAGCGGGCGAAGGGCCGAGGCGTACCCCCTGGGGTACGTCGAGGGTCTGAACGATGCGAGAACGAAGTTGGCGGCTTCTTTCAACGTCCTGCTAGGCTTCATGGCGGACTCCGGTATGCTTGACGACAAACCATCCGGTGATCATGGAACGAAGATTGTTAAACAGGCCGGTCAGGATGACCTGTGATACGTGGATGACGATGAACCCGACGAAGGCAAAACAGGCGATGAAATGAATGGTGCGCGCTGCCTGGCGGCCGCCGAAGATCGTCAGGAGCCATGGGAAGGCGGTGTCAATGGTCGGAGACATAGTCAAACCGGTGAGGATGATCAGCGGCGCCAGCCCGAACAGCACGCCCATGTATGCCAACTTCTGCAAGACGTTGTAGCGTTTGGTTTCCTCCCCCGACGGATGTCGCAGCCGGACGTGGTCGTTGATCGCCTTTCCAATCTTGCGCAAATCCTTGCCGGTCGGAGCCAAATCGCGCGTGACATGCCGGCTGATCAGTGCGTAGGCCATGAAGAGCAAGCCGTTGATGACAAACACCCAGGCGAAAAACAGATGCCACTGGCGCCCCATGGCAAGCCAGCGGCCACTCGGAATCGTGGCCCAGACGGGAAAGGCGTGGCCGGAGCCATTCGAGTAGCCGAGCACGCCGGTTGTGTCGAAGGAGTGTCCGAGTATCCTGGTGATCCCTCGCGTCTCGCCACTCTCGGTCTTCATGGGGCGGATGGAGAGCAGCGGCTTGTCACGATCGGAACGATTCCCCCAATAGAGTGCAGGGTGGGCATTAAAGATTTGCAGCCCGCTCATGATCAGGATGAACAAACAGACGACGTTCAGCCAATGCCCAAGACGCACCGGAAGCCTGTGGCGATAGACTTGTTCGATTGTCTGGGCCGGTGGATCAGTTCGTTCACAAGCTTCAGGCGTGACGGTCATTGAAGGAGGAAGCGGCTTGCCCGCTGTTTCGGGATCGTCGTTCAGGCTCGGCTCAGATTGTTGGAGGTGTACCATTGGAGGCTCCTTGGTAAGAAGGCGGCTGAATTCGTTATACATCGCCATTCGGTGAGCAGGGTAGGCCATCATCCTTCCAGGAACCTTAGAGAAATCTTACACGAAGACTCGATCAGTGTTTGTCCAACCTGACTTTGCCCCAGAAGGCACGGTGCGCATAAAACTGGTAGACAATCACCAGGCTGAACCCGATGAGGAACCACCACAGAGCCGCCTGCAGCCCATAGGCACCGGCGACCGCGTTGGTAATCGTCAGGCTATTGGCTGGATCGGTCGTGGCAATCAAAATGTTGGGATAGGATCCCCAGGCGGTGCTGGCGAGCATCGCTAGAATGAACAGACTCGAGGCGCCAAATGCAGCGGAATCTTCGTCACGCCGTCTGAACTGGAACGCACCGACCAGGGCTGCCAGGCCGATCAATGGGAAGACAAATCCGATTGGATGGGCGGCGTAATTGAGTCGGAAGGTCGGCTGTACGAAAGGGGTCGCCGCGAGTACCAGGACGACCAACCCGACCACGACCAATCCGCTCAACTTTGAAACGCGACTCGCCCGGGTTCGCAACTCACTGTCGCATTTCATGGCCAGATAATTGGCGCCGTGGAACGCGAGGATTGCGGCGGTCGCGAGTCCCATGAGGGTCGTATACCAATCGAGAATCCCCGGTTCCGGTCCCGTCATGAAGTCGGTCCAGAGCGCCACGAAGAAGTAGCCGTCCCGGCTCAACGGCACACCACGGATCAGGTTGCCCAACGCTGCGCCGAACACCACCGCCAGCAGGATACTGGCACCGGAAAACGCCAGGTCCCAGAACTGTCGCCAGAGCACATGGTCCACATGCGACCGCAGCTCGAGCGCAAGCCCGCGGGCGATCAACAGCCACAACACGATGATCAACGCCAGGTAGAAGCCGCTGAACCCGGCAGCGTAGGCCTTCGGAAACGCAAAGAAGAGCAGCCCGCCGCTGGCTAACAGCCAGACTTCATTTCCGTTCCAGACCGGTCCGATCGCACCCAGGGCAGTCAGCCGCTCCTGTTCCGTTCGTGTCAGAAAGGGATAGACGATGCCCACGCCAAAGTCGAATCCGTCGAGGACGACGTAGATCCCCAGCATCACAGTCACCACCATGTACCAGAATGTTTCCATCTGACGTGCTCCGACTATGCCGCGTGGCCGGTCGAACGAGTTGCCGGCCCGTGCCGAAGCGTTTCAACGAATAAGAAGAGAAAGAGAATACCGAGCACCAGATAGAGCCCGAGAAAACCGAGCAGCGTGAACAGCGCGTTACCGGAATGGACAAGCGGCGACGCGCCTTCTGCGGTTCGCTGCAGGCCATAGACCAGCCAGGGCTGGCGACCGAGTTCGGCGGTCATCCATCCGGCGGTCGTCGCGATGTAGGGAAACGGCGCTGACAAGAGGAGCAGCCACAGCAGCCAATTGGCGGTGAAGAGCCGTCCTTGCCATAGCCAGAGCAGCGCCAGTCCCATCACGGATACGAGCATGGTCCCCAGGCCGGCCATGACGTGGTACGAGTAGTAAAGGAGCGGCAGATTATCGGGCCAATCCTTCCGCGGAAAGGCATCGAGCCCTTTCACCTTGGCGTAGAGCCGGTTGTACACCAGAATACTGAGTGCATCGGGCACGACAATCGGATTGTCGATGGTCATGGTTTCCATGTTCGGCTGGCCGACTAGAAGCAAGTCGGCGCCGCGCTCGGTACGGAACAGTCCTTCGAAGGCTGCACCCTTGACCGGTTGATACTCGAACACCTGTTTCGCATTCCCGTCGCCCGTGGGGAAAATCATTAAGGCGGACGCGATGGCGCCGGCCACCACGCCGGTACGCACAAACGTCCGACCGTAGTCCTGGTACGTTTCCGAGAGCAGATAGAGTGCCCCGACGGCCGCCATGACGAACGAGGCGGTAACGACCGCTGCCGTCATGTTGTGCGTGAATTGCCAGAGGAGCCAGGGATTGGTGAGCAAGCCGACAAGGCTGTTGACGAACAGACGTCCATCCGGCGCAATCGTGTAGGCGACGGGATGTTGCATCCAGGCATTCGTGGCGAGAATAAAATAACCCGACAGCCACGAGCCGAGGAACAGCATCAGCGAGGCGAACCATTGCGTGCGACGGCTGAATCGGTTTTCCCCGTAGAGGAGAATTCCCAGGAACGACGATTCCAAAAAAAAGGCGAACACTCCTTCCATCGCCAGCGTCTGACCGATGACGCCCCCGGCGAAGTTGGAAAATTTCGCCCAGTTGGTGCCAAACTGAAATTCCAGCGGAATCCCGGTGACGACGCCGAAGGCGAAGCTCAAGGCGAAGATCGTCGTCCAGAAGCGAGCCACGCGATGGTAATGCTCGTCGCCGGTCAGGAGCGCTCTACTCCTCAAGAAGAACAGCAGGAGAGCCAACCCCATGGTCAATTGCGGAAAGAGATAGTGAAAGGTGGCGGTGATCGCAAATTGCAGACGGTCGTAGAAAAGCGCGCTCTCCATGAAGTCCCCGTGTTGACGAATCGAAAAGCGGAGGGGCGTGGAGCCCCACATGGCGACGCCGCATGATACCGGGAGGCCTTACAGCATACCCGAATCGTTTCGCTCACTGCAAAAAAGCATGGCACTGAGCAAAGCATTGGCGGAGTCCTAGCCGGCTAATGGCAGGGAGACGCGGCTTGGGGAGGAGTGCCGTCGCATCAGGAAGCGGTCAGGCCGGGAGTTCTGTGAGTCGGAGCGTATAGAGGTAGTGATACAGTCCCTTTTGGTCCATGAGCTGCTGATGGGTACCGATTTCCGCGACACGGCCTTTATTGAGGACAATGATGCGGTCGGCGCGTTGCACGGTAGTAAGGCGGTGGGCGACGACGAAGGTCGTTCGTCCTTTCATCAGCTGTTCAAGCGCCTCCTGCACGAGTCGTTCCGACTCGCTGTCGAGGGCCGAGGTGGCTTCATCGAGCAACAGAATTTTTGGATTCTTCAGGATGGCCCGCGCAATGGCGATCCGCTGGCGTTGTCCGCCTGAGAGGTTGATTCCCTTCTCTCCTACGATCGTCTGATACCGGTCCGGCAGGCTAGCGATAAATTCATCGGCGTGAGCTGCACGGCTGGCGTCGAGGATGGCATCCTCACTCGCTCGCGTGTTGCCGTACCGGATATTGTCCAGGATGGTACCGCCAAACAGGATCGTTTCTTGTGGAACCAGCCCGACGTGCCGGTACCAACTATCCATCGCGACGTGGCGGAGGTCTTGTCTATCCACGGTAATCCGTCCCTCGGTGGGGTCGTAGAAGCGGTGAAGAAGATTGATCACGGTTGTCTTACCGGCTCCTGTTGGACCGACGACCGCGACGAGTTCGCCCGGCTCTGCTTCGAAGGAAATATCGGTGAGCACTGGTTGACGTTGGTCGTAAGCGAAACTGACCCGTTCGACGCGGACATGGCCGGTGACGGACGATAACGTCACTGCATCGGGTGCGTCGATGACCTCCGGTCTCGAATCCAGAATTTCGAAGATCCGTTCTGTCGCTCCCTGAGCCTCCCTGACTTGCGCAAAGACCCGTGCCGCGGAACTGAACGGTCCGATGAGGATGCCGGCGAAGAGCACAAAGGCAAAGAGGTCTCCGGGAGAAACAGTGCCTTCGATGACTTGGCTCCCCCCATACCACATGACCGCGGCGGCTGCGGAGAAGGTCAGCAGACTGATGACGGGAATGAATACCGCCATGATCCTGGCCCGGCGGAGAGTCAGAGAGAGCGTATGTTCGAGTTGCGCTGCAAACCGTGTTTCTTCGCGTTTCGTTTGCACGAACGATTTCACGATCCGGATGCCCGAAATCACCTCTTCGATGAGCGTGCTGAGGGAGGCGGTCTGATCTTGAATCGACGTGGACAGGGCTTTCAGTTTGCGGCCGAAGAACCGGGCCACCAGCACCAGCAATGGCAGCAGAACGAGAATGAGCAAGCAGAGCCGCCAGTTCATGGCCAACAGAAAACCGATGCCTCCTACAAACGTGACGAGTTGTTTGGCCGTGTCGATCGGGGTTTCAGTGACGACCGACTGAATGACCGTTACATCGTTCATCAAGCGCGAGAGCAGTTCCCCGGTGCGGCGTCTGGCAAAGAAGCTCACAGCCAAGGTTTGCACGTGGGCGAAGAGATGTGTGCGAAAGTCGGCGATGATCCGTTGAGATACCCATGTGGTCAGATAACTATGCCCCATCGAGCAAAAGCCTTGAAGGATGACCAAACCGAGAAAGACGCCGATCAGTCCGATCATCCGAGCATGATCATGCTGGACGGTGATGACATCCCAGAGCATGCCGGCCAGGCGAAGTAACGCCAGGTTGATGGCGGCCACGCCCATGACCAGGAGACCGGCGGCCGCCATTCGTGGGAGATAAGGTCGAAGGAATGGGAAAAATCGCGTAAAGGTCGACATGATGCTGATCCGATCTTAGAGGAGGGGTGCCTCGAAAACCAAGAGGGAAACAGAGGGCACGTTCAGACTCTGTTCAGGGCGTTGAAAGAATGAGAACAAGAACGGGTTAAATTTGAGCGATGGATTCGATGAGATTCTTGTTGAGGGCGACGAACTCCGATTTGTCCTTGTCGTTGATCACGACGTCGGTAAGATTGATGAAGAGCCGCTGCTCTTCGTTGATGGCATCGGAGACACGGTTGCGCATGGGTGGGATGAGAAAGTCGCCGACGTAGACGGAATTCACCGTTCGGACGCGAATGCGAACCTTCTTGCCTTCGGCCACGGCACCCTCCTCCCCCCAGCGGGATGGGTTTAGGTCTTACGGCGGAGAAATTTTTGGCGCCGGCGCAGCTTCTTGTACTTATGCTTGCGCATTTTCTTGCGGCGCTTCTTGAGGACACTCGACATTCGGTCTATCTCCTACGGTCGGGAGTCTAAAATCTTCACTAAGAAATTGCAAGCGAGCGAAGGAATTTGTTCCGGGTCATCTGCGGCAGACAAGACTCTGCGACGCCAACCAGACGATTGTGTGAGAGAAAGTGGGGCTAGCTTGACCTCTTTGAACACCCGTTCCTATACTGCTTCGATGTTACGATTGCCATATGCCACATCTGTGTGGCTCTTGCTTGGCGTGATCGCCGTCGTGCCGGCGGTCGGCACCGGATGTGGCGGTAAGACTATTCAATATCCCGAGGATCATGAACGGTATCGTCGCATCGACCAAGCGGTCGAATCACTGCGCCAAGCCTACGAAAAAAAGAGTGCGTCGAAAATGGCGGAGCTGATGGTTCCGACAGAGCAAATTGATCGGCTTCAGCGTGATGTGGACAGTGATTTTGAGTCGTTTTCCTCGATTGCGTTAGCGTTCTCGGTCGAGCGCATCATGATCGACGGTGACGATGTCGACGTGTTTGTTCATTGGCAGGGGCTCTGGAAAAAGAATGCAGACGATCCCGGGCTGCGGCAGCGCGGTCATACACGTCTGCAGTGGGTCGGCACAGTCTCAATCCTTCTGCGAGGGGTTGAGGGCGATTCGCCCTTTGGCATGAAAGTCCGCCAGGCCATCACCGACAATTCCACGCCTCCGTCGCAGAAGAAATAACCCATGCCATCCCGCATTGCTCGCTCCCCACTGCACGCCGATTTCCTCGTAATCGGTAGCGGTGTCGCTGGTCTACGCGCCGCCGTGGAACTCGGCCAAAAAGGGCGAGTGCTTGTCCTGACGAAGGGACACCCTTTGCAAAGCAGTTCGATCCATGCGCAAGGCGGTGTCGCGGTAGCGATGAGCGAGGAAGACGACGTGTCCATCCATTTCACCGATACGCTCAAGGCCGGACATGGCCTTTGCCGAAAAGAAGCGGTGCGGGTACTGGTTGAAGAGGGCCCTGAACGGATTCAGGAGTTGATCCAATGGGGAGCGAGATTCGATAAAGCCGGAGGTAAGTTCGCGTTTGCCCGTGAAGCAGCACATAGCCGCAGCCGGATTCTCCGCGCGCGCGGTGATGCGACGGGCAACGAGATGGTTCGCGCGTTGATCGCACAAGTCAATCGCCAAAAGAATGTCCAGCGGCTCGACTATCACTTTACCGTCGATCTTGTGATCGACAGGGGGCGCTGTTGCGGCGCAGTCGTGCTTGATGAAAGCTCAGGGCGCCATTTTGTATTGCCGGCTCGCGCGGTGGTCCTAAGTACCGGCGGGGCTGGACAGATTTTTGCTCGGACGACAAATCCGCCCAATGCGACGGGTGACGGTATCGCGATGGCGCTTCGGGCAGGAGCTGTGCTGCAGGATATGGAATTTATCCAGTTTCACCCTACCGCTCTGTATCTTCCCTCAAGCCCTCCTTTTCTCCTGTCGGAAGCCATGCGTGGAGAGGGTGGTCAGCTCCGGAACAGCAAGGCAGAATTATTCATGCATCGGTATCATCCGATGGGTGCCCTTGCCCCACGGGACATCGTCTCTCGCGCCATATGGGCTGAGATGGCGTCGACTAAGGCACGGCATGTCTACCTCGACGTAACCCATCTCGGCGCGGAATTCGTAAAACGACGTTTTCCCACAATCTATGCGACCTGCCTGCGCTACGACATCGATATCACTGAGGAATGGATTCCTGTCTCGCCGAGCGCGCATTACACGATGGGCGGAGTCTGGACGGATGTAAACGGCGCAACGACTGTTCCGGGTTTGTTTGCGGCGGGCGAAGTGGCCTGCAGCGGCGTCCATGGTGCAAACAGGCTCGCGAGCAATTCTCTCCTGGAAGGGCTCGTGTTCGGTGCACGAGCGGCAGACGCGGCCGTCGCCTTCGCCGGTCGTCACAGTGTGCCGTCACTCTCATCGTATGAGGCAGCCATTCGGCCCGGGCAGTTCGGCACGCTCGAGGATGCGGAAAAATTGCGCAGCTCACTGCGACGCACGATGTGGGGACAGGTCGGTATTATTCGTTCGGGCGAGTCTCTGATTCGAGCCTGTGCGCAACTGTCTCGCTGGGCCCAAGTCGTCTCTCAGCCATTTGCGAATCGGGCCGCGTTGGAAGTGAAGAATATGGTCCAAGTGGCGCAATGTGTTGCCGAAGCAGCCCTGTGGCGCGAGAACAGCGTCGGAGCCCATTACCGATCCGACTTTCCGCAGGCCAAGCGTATAGGCTGGCAACAGCACAGTCGAGTTTCCATGGTCGATGCGTTCAGCGAACGGAAGGTGCGGAAGGCGCGGGGTCTTGTCTTGGCGCTCCCTGGACGTGCTGGTTGACCGGTCGTTCGGTGATGAAGCCGTCCTTCGTCAAGAAGGTCCGGTAATAGCGCAGAACCTTACGCACGTATTGGCGAGTTTCATCGATCGGTGGCAGTGATTGATAGTGGTCGACCACGTTTTCTCCCGCATTATAGGCTGCCAAGGCGAGCGGGAGATTTCCGTGGAACCGATCCAGTAGCTGGCGCAGGTATTTCGTGCCTCCCCCCACATTATCGTCCGGGTCGTAGAGGTCTCGTACGTCCAGTCGCACCGCAGTCTGTGGCATGAGTTGCATCAAGCCGACCGCACCAGCCCGCGAGATCGCGTGAGGATCAAAGTTCGATTCGGCCTTGATCACGGCTCGGATCAGTGCAGGATGTAGTTGCTGTTGCCGAGAATGCCGTGCGATCACGGGTGCCAGCTCCCGCTCAGGCAACACCATATGCAGAGGGGTCGAGTCCAAATCAATTCGGCGATACCGTACATCTGACGGGACGTTGGTCAACGCAATGGTCCCTGCGGCATCTACGTACTGATAGACCTCGGCTCGAAGCTTGGGGAGGTGGAAACTCCAGCTGGCCAGTAGGGCTATGACGAGGGCCGCGATAGCCCTGCTTCCGACCCGTGTGAATCTGAGACAAGCGGCTGAATTCATGGTTCCACGATACCAGTCTAGGGTGTGCTGTCAAGAAAATGCACGACCTGTGCCGGTAGGAACCTCCGGTAAGCTCGCGGAAAATAGGAGGTAAGGGGCAATCTTAGTTGTAGTCTGATTCGAGAAATCGACGGCGATTGACTACAAATTGCGTCTGAAGCTGATGGGTAATAGGGCCAGGTTTTCCACTGCCGACCGGTCTCTTTTCAAAAGTGGTGACCGGCATCAGCTCCATGCTGGTGTTGGTGAGAAAACACTCTTCAGCCTGATGCAGGGCCTCGATTCCGAAGGGACCTTCCCGGACCGGAAGCCCCGCTTCTCTCGCAAGTGTCAGGACGATGTCACGCGTGATACCGTCCAGGATGCCACAATCCAGAGATGGTGTCGAAATGGTTCCACCCTTGACCCAGAAGAGGTTGCTGGCAGTGCATTCCGCCACGTGATCTTGCCAATTCAGCAACACGCTATCGAATGCTCCTGCGACGATGGCTTCTCGTTTGGCAAGGATGTTGTTGAGGAAGTTCGTCGCTTTGATGTGTGGCGAGAGCGCGCTCGGTAGGTTTCGTCTGGTCCGAGCGACGATGATGCTGACGCCTAGCTCGTATTGTTGACGGGAAGGAGGATGAAGCGGTTTGGCCATAATCACGATCGTCGGGATTGGACAGAGCGCCGGGTCCAAGCCGATTTCTCCAATTCCTCGGGAAATGGTGATTCGCAGATACGCATCGCCGTGGTCATTGCCCACGCCGTTCCGCTCCATCGCCTCATGCAAAAGACCGGGCCAGTCTTTCTCGGGAATAGGCATCGCCAAGCCGATCGCATCGGCGGAACGACGAAGGCGAGCCAGATGCTGATCACGCATGAAAATCCGGCTCCCATACGACCGTATGGTCTCGTACACTCCGTCGCCGTAGAGGAAGCCGTGGTCGAAGACGGAAACGACTGCGTCCTCCTGTTTCACGAACCGGTTATTGAGAAAGATCCACATAATTCCGTCTATTGAAGCGAGCTGAAGAAAGCCTGGGCTTTGTGCAGGGTCTCGTCGTATTCTCTTGAAGGGATAGAGTCGGCGACGATGCCGGCCCCGACTTGCAAGTATCCGACTGTCTGACACAACACAAGCGTCCGAATCGTGATATTGAGATCAAGGTTACCGTTCCAGCTGAGGTAGCCGAACGAGCCGGTATAAGGGCCGCGGCGCACCGGCTCCAGCTCATCAATAATCTCCATGCACCGGATTTTAGGGACGCCTGTGATGGTCCCGCCAGGGAACATGGCTTTAATCAGGTCAAACGATGTTGCATCCGGACGCAACGTCCCACTGATGTTGGAGACGATGTGGCTCACATGGGAGTATTGCTCGACTGTCATAAACTCATCGACCTGGACTGTGCCGAATTGGCAGACACGACCCAAGTCGTTGCGCTCAAGATCGACCAGCATCAAGTGTTCCGCTCGTTCCTTTTCATTTGAGAGGAGCTCGGTGACGAGACGCTGATCTTCAGCCTGGTCTCGCCCACGAGGTCTCGTCCCGGCGATCGGGCGGGTATCAGCCAGTCCACCCTGAAGACGGACCAGTCGCTCGGGTGAGCAACTCACCAGAGCCACGTTATCGAAATACAAAAGTCCCGAGAACGGAGAAGGGTTGATGCGACGGAGTCGGCTATACAGGTCCTGGCAAGCTATGAGACGGTCGAGGTTGCGATTGGGCATGTCTTTGATTGTCACGGTAAATCGATGAGAGAGATTGGCTTGGTAGATGTCTCCCGCCGCGATGTAGTTCTGGCAACGCCGCACGCGATCCATGTAGGCAGCCTGAGTCTGTTCCGGATGAAACAACACCTGTCGGGCGTTCGGTGAAAGTGTCGACCTAGGCGGTGTTCCCACCATCTGTGCCGCAAATGCGGCCAGCCGGTCTAACCCCTCGCGGTAGAGTTTTTCTCGAGGTTCCCCGAGAAACCGCTCGCTGGAAGGACAAAAGATGAGATGGATACGATCGGTCTGGTGTTCGACCGCCGCGATCACGTCAAAGAAAGCGAACTGCAGGTCCGGGAGCGATAAATCATCTGCGGCGATCGACGGAAGAGCCTCAAATCGTCGGACGAGGTCATAACTCAGATAGCCGACCGCTCCACCAACGAATGGTGGAAGTCCATGTGTCTTATGGATGTGAGCATCGGCCATCATTTTCCCAAGTTGGCTGAAAGCATCGAGTAGGATGGTTTCCCGGCCTTCGCGCGTTCGGTACGACGAGTAGGTCCTGTGGCCTGTCAAAATTGCGGAAGGATTGCAACCGAGGAATGAATAGCCGAGTTCACGACCACCGGCTGGCCCGCTGTCGAGCAAGAATGAAGGCTGAGAAGGAGAGGCAATTCGACAGAACAAATCAAAAGGATCGGCCTGCTGGTCTTCGAGCGTGAGAACCAGCGGCTGCGGAGTGCCGTGTAGGAATGATGGTTGAGTGAAATGTGTCATGGTGGACGTGAGCCTGAGAGGCCACGGAGCGACACTCACTATACTCCAGGAATTTGTCTCCTGTCACAACGACGACGGCTTGACAACTTCACGAGGATTCTGCTTGAATTGCGCGCCCGCCATCCAGGGAGACCCCGGGCCACAACATGCCCCCTTCACAAGATCCGTTTTACGCGGGGCTTGGTCAAGCGGTTCGGATCGGAACCGAACTGTTGGCTGCGCTAATTGTTGGAGGAGCGTCGGGCTGGGCTGTTGATACGTATCTTCTAGACAGCGGTCCATGGGGGATGGTGGGAGGGTTGATCTTAGGGGCGGTCGCAGGGGTCCGAAGTGCCTATCGCTCGGCGCAGCAATGGCCGAAGGACTAAGAAACGCCTCGCGCGTTCGTAGAAAGTCTCATGGAAGAAAGTCCGTTACATCCCTTCGAGCTACATAACTACATCCCGATTTCATTGGGTGGGCTCGACATCTCCATTAATAAGGCGGTCGTCATGATGTGGGTGGTGGTCGCCCTGGTGACGCTGTTGATGGTGATGGCAGGATCTGCTCGCCGGTTGGTTCCGGGGAAACTGCAGATTCTCGGGGAGATACTGGTTGATTTCATTCGGAGCATGATTCTCGACACAATGGGAAAAGATGGCATGAAATTTTTTCCTCTCATTGCGACCCTTTTCCTTTTCATACTCTTCTGCAATTGGTTAGGACTCATCCCAGGAACATACACCGTGACAAGCCAGATTATCGTGACAGGCATTTTTGCCGGTTCTGTGTATACATTGAGTCTCATCGTTGGATTCGCGATGCACGGTCTCAAATTCCTCGGCATTCTCGTTCCACCGGGCACACCAGCTTGGATGTTGCCGCTAATGATTCCCATCGAGCTCATAAGCCAATTGGCAAGGCCCGTTTCTCTGGCTGTACGGTTGTTTGCCAATATGACCGCTGGTCACACAATTCTTGCAGTCCTTTTCGGCATGGTGATCTCACTGCCATTCTATGTGAGCTGGCTACCCTTTGCAGCGACCCTGTTTGTGAATGGATTAGAGACGTTGTTGATCGCACCGATCCAGGCATACATATTTACGATTTTGACCTGCGTGTATATTGGGGATGCCATTACCCTGCATGGTCATAGTGAGCACGCCCACTAATCGGCGTGGTCTACACAAGGGAGGAAGGACAAACAATGGATGCAGGAGCAGCAGCGTTGGTAGGGATGGGATTGGCCGCAGCAGGATTTGCCGGAGCCGGCGTGGGCATCGGATATATCTTCGGCAAGATGATCGAAGCAGTCGCGCGTCAGCCCGAAGCGGAAGGCCGAGTCGGCAAGTACATGTGGATCGGGTTCGCGCTAGTCGAAGCCATCGCGCTGTACGGCTTGGTCATTGCGTTCATCATTATGGGTCTACGAAAATAGGAGCAGGTAAGAGACTCTCGGCAATGGGCTGGAGGCAGACGATCATTGCCTTTCATCCCTCGCCGCGAAGCCTATGCCTGATTACCAGATATGCCGCAGTTTGACTCGCATTTCTTTTCTTCCTTGATTTTCTGGGAGGTGGTGTCTTTCGGCATTCTCCTCTTCGCGCTCTACAAGTTTGCCTTTCCCGGCATTCTGAGCGCGTTGGAAGAGCGCGAGAAGAAGATCAGGGACAGTCTCGACCAGGCGGAACGCCATCGAACTGAGGCAGAACACAAGCTGAAGGAGTATGAAGCCAAGTTGAGTGCCGCATCAAAAGAAGCCGATGGCATCCTGGCCACTGCGAAGGAACGAGCTCAGCGATTATTGGAAGAAAACGAACAGCGCCTGACGGCAGAAGCCGAACGGATTAAAGGTGATACGACCCGTGAAATCGATCAGGAACGGCGAAAGGCTATTCAGGATATCCGCGCCCAGACGACCGACTTGGCCCTAATGGTCGCCGAAAAAGTGGTGCAGCGCAGCTTGACCGATGCCGACCATCGTAAGTTAGCGGATGACGCATTGGCCGCCCTCGCGAAATCCTACCAGCAGTAGATTTCACAGGCGCCGACGGGGGAGCTTAGGCCACGCTGGTTCCGCCTCGCCTATAGCCTTGTAAATCCACACAGACGAAACGAAAGCCCAGTTCACGAAGGCGACTGCTGAGGAGTCCGCGGCGTTCGGGCTCATTCAGCAGAGCAAATTCTTCCTGGTTAAGCTCGATCCGGGCAATCTCACCGTGATCCCGGACTCGTACCTGGCGAAATCCTTCAGCGAGGAGGACCTCTTCGGCCCGTTCCACACGTCTAAGTTTGTCGACGGTGATCGGAATTCCACGCGGGATTCTTGAAGAAAGACAGGCAGCCGCTGGCTTATCCCAATTGGAGAGCCCTAGAGCTTTCGCCAATGTCCGGATCTCGGGTTTCGAAAGCCCGGCTTCAACTAATGGACTACGGACATTCCATTCACGCGCTGCTTTGATTCCCGGTCGGTCATCCCCCAGATCGTCAACGTTGGTCCCGTCCACAATCCAGCGGGTGGCTCGTGGTTCTCGAAATTCGTCGAGGAGCTTGTAGAGGTCACTCTTGCAGTGGAAACAACGGCTCGCATCGTTCTGAACGAACTCTGGAATAGCCAACTGATCCGTCTGGATGATCTCATGGCGAGCTCCAATTTCTGCTGCCACTTGTGTCGCCATCAGGAGTTCGCTGGTGGGAAAAGTCGGCGAGACTGCCGTCACGCCGATGGCGCGGCTCCCGAGTTGCTCGTGGGCGACTTTCAATACAAAAGCACTATCAATTCCACCGGAGAACGCCACCAGAACGGAGCGCATGTCGGTAAGATTGTGACGAAGGTGCTCGAGCTTGGTTTGCAGTGTGTCAGGCGACATAATCTGCTTGGTCCACGCCAGAGCCGTACCAGCTAGTGTTTGACTTTCGCCTTGGCGATATTGCCGACGACGACGAGGGCGTAGCGTTGCGGATCGAGATACTGTTTGGCGACGCGCTGGACATCTTCCTTCGTCACTCGTTCGATCCATTTCGGATATTGTGAGAAATATTCGAATCCCAGGCCATAGAACTCAACCTGCGCTGAGACTTGAGCCAGCTTGGTTGTCGAGTCGAACCGGAGCGGGAAACTGCCCATGAGAAACGACTTGGCCTCAGCCAGCTCCTGATCGGAAACCGGTGTTTCTCGGATGTTTTTGAGTTCCGCTAAAACACCGGCGATAGCTTGGTTGGTCGCTTCGGTCCTCGTTTGCAAGTTGATCCAGAAGGACCCGGGAAGCAAGCGTGCATCGAAGTGACTCATGATGCCATAGGCGAGTCCCTGCTTGTCACGAATCGAGTCCATGAGCCGAGATGAAAATCCACCGGCGCCAAGGATGTAATTCATGACGGTCACGGCATAAAAATCCGGATGAGCCCGTTGAATGCCGCCGTGCCCCAAGATAATGGTGGATTGGGTCAGATCCTTCTCGATCAGCTGGACGGTTTTTCGTTTGATCGGCGAGGGCTCCTTGATGTTTCGCGGAGACGTCCCTCCTTTTTTCCAAGCGCCGAAATGCGTTTGGACAAGTCCCGTGGCTTGTTCCACCGTCACATCGCCGACGATCGCTAGAATGGTTTGTGAGGGCTGATATTCCTTGGCATAAAACGCTTGGACATCGGCGAGCGTCACCTTGGCGAGCGTTTCTTCGGTTCCATTGACCGGCCAGCGATAAGGATGCCCATGGAACACCAGCTGGTTGAATGCCTTCATGGCCACATGGCCGGGATCATCGTTGTCGCTGGCTATCTCGCCGAGGAGCTGCGTGCGAATCCTCTCGAACTCCTGTTTCTGAAATGCGGGGCGTTGAAGAATATCGGCAAGGAGAGTAAATCCGAGGTCGACGTCTTTCTTCAGGACACGTGCGGAGGCTGTTGTAAAGTCTTCCGAGGCTTTGACTTCGAGTGATCCTCCGACGAAATCGATTTGTTCCGCCAGTTGTTTTGAACTCCTGGTTGTTGTGCCTTCATCTAACAGGCTGGCTGTCAGGTTGGCGACTCCAGCCTTCTCCGGAGGGTCTTGTGCTGAGCCGGTCTTGATGAGAGCGTGAATCTCGACGATGGGGAGAAAATGCTGTTCGAGCACGAGCACCGTTATTCCGTTTGTGGTGACGAACTTCGACGGGGCAATATCCGCCGCTGTGCTGACGGCAGATCCCCAGAGCCAGAACAAGACCGCGGCGACGACGAGGATCGATGAGGACGCTCTACATGCTGGCTTGGAGCTCGATGACTTCATTCTCTGACTGTCCCTAATGGATAGCTGCGGCTGGGGCATCGGATTGTTTGTTGGGAAGAGGAATGAGGGATCCGACCGTGCGATTGTCGTCGATGAGGTATTGACGCGCGACGCGCTGTACGTCCTTGGCGGTGACGGCTCTGATTCGCTCGAGAAATTGGTCGACTTTGCGCCAACCGGCCCCGACCGTTTCGGCCTGGCCCAACAGCATGGCGTGCCGGAAATTCGAGTCTTGCTCAAATACCCGAGCGGCTTCGACCTGATTCTTGGCTCGTTGGAGCTCTTGGTCCGTCGGTGGATCAGTCTGTAGCCGCCTGATCTCCTTATTGAGTGCTTCTTCCACCGCTTCAATCTTTTGTCCCGGACTGACGAGGGCATAGAAATAGAAAAGGCCAGGATCGGTTTGCATCAAGCTATACTCGGCACCGACCGCGAGCGCGGATTTCTGATCATAAACCAGGCTCTGATAGAGACGTGAGCTTTTCCCTCGTTGCAAGATCGATTCGAGGATATCGAGGGCGTACGAATCCTCGCTCGTATAGTTCGGCACGCGATACCCCATCATCACAAACGGCACTTGCGCTTCCCGCTTCAACAGGAAGCGGCGTTCACCTTTTTGTTCCGGTTCTATTGTTGTCAGCGGCTTCGGTTCGGGCCCACGAGGGATGGGTTCGAATAGCTGCTTGATCGTCGGTAGAAGCGTATCGGCTTTGATATCACCCACGATGATTAACGTGGCGTTGTTAGGAGAATAGAATGTGTCATAGTGTCGCTGAAGGTCGTCCAACGTCATCGCATCCAGGTCACCGAACCAACCGATTACCGGCCAATGATACGGGTGGCTCAAGAACGCCTGAGCGAACAGGGCTTCGACCAGCGCCCCTTGAGGGTCGTCCTCTGTTCGGAGACGGCGTTCCTCCTTCACAACTTCACGTTCCGTCTTCAGCTCGTTCATGTCGAAAAGTAGCCCCTGCATCCGATCAGCTTCTAATTCTAACGCGAGTTCGACGCGATCGGCTGCCAGATTCTCAAAGTAGGCGGTGAAGTCCTGGCTGGTGAACGCGTTGTCCATGCCGCCATTTTTTCTGATGAGGCGAGAGAACGAACCTTTGGGATACTTGGTCGTTCCTTTGAACATCATGTGCTCGAGCATGTGAGAAAGCCCAGCTCGGCCCATCACTTCGTTTCGCGAACCGACCCTGTACCAGACTTGCACGGTCGCCACAGGGGCTTTGGGCACTTCCACCAACAGGACCTTCATCCCGTTGGCAAGCACGAACTCACGAGGCTCTGCCGCCAAGGCCGGCTGAATGAGAAAGAGGAAACAGAGGACAATGATCGACTCCAGGACGCGTCGAGAGGTTTTGTGCGGGGAATGCAACAAGGTCATGATGACGTCGTGGGGGAAGGCACGATGCATGCTAACAACGGGGTTGAATTTGTGTCAAGGCGGACACCGGCTGAAGCGATGGCAGAGTTCCTAGCTGGCCACAGGCACCAAGGACATCGCGTCCCCGACTCTTTCGGATGAACGTGTCGATGCCCGACTGTTTCAGGATTGATTGAAAGACCAGGACCTCTGTGTCTAACGGACGACGAAAGCGACTTCCCGGGAATTCATTGAAGGGTATGAGATTGACCTTGCATGACAGCCCCCGCAAGAGCTTGGTCAATCGTTGAGCGTCATCCGGACGGTCATTGACTCCCGCTAAGAGGACATACTCGAAGGTCAATCGTCGGTTCGGCGGCAAGGGATACCGACGGCAAGCGGCGAGGAGGGTCTTCAGCGAGGCGAGTCCATTGGCGGAAGGCATCAGACGCGCGCGTTGTTCATCCGTGGTGGCATTCAGTGAAATAGCCAGGTTGACTCCTAATGGAGCAACGTCTTTCAGTCGTGACGCAAGGCCGGCGGTCGAAACAGTGATCCGTCTGGGCGACCACTTGAGTCCCCATGCCTGATTGGTGAGTCGACGAATGGCGTCTGAGAGCGAATCTAAATTCGCGAGCGGTTCCCCCATGCCCATGAATACTAAATTTGTGATCCGTTCTCCTTCGTCGAGATGTTCGTAGGCTGTGAGGACTTGGTCGACGATTTCGTGGGATTTTAGATTCCGTCTCAGACCCATCGTGCCGGTCAGGCAAAATCCGCAGTCCAATGTACAGCCAACTTGGGTCGAAACACAGAGAGTCAACCGATCATTGTCCGGAATCAGAACCGCTTCGACATTCAATCCATCTTCGAGGGTGAGAACCAGTTTCCTGGTCTGGTCGGTCGATCGAAACACCTGAGAGGCAGTGACCCGTCGTATCGTTGCAATGGCTTGCAGAGTTCTGCGCTCCGTCAAACTGAGGTCCGTCATTTGGTCGATTGTCTGCGCACCCCGTCGATAGAGCCACCGGAGCACCTGTCCGGTGCGGTACCTTGGCCACTGGAGTTTTTGGACGATTTGACCCACGCCGCGTTCGTCAAGGGCTAAGAGATTTACCGCAGAGGAAGCGAGAGCTAGTTGGTCATGTTTCATAGACATGAATACAGGCTAGCACAGGGCGAAAAAGCGGAACAAGCAGGAGACACATTCGGTTTGCTGGCAACAAAGCGAGGACGCTGATATAAAGGGAGAAGAGTCGTAACGGCTAGAGACGGTGCACATGTCGGTCTACCTGCCTTCGATGCGGGTCCTCCTCTCGCTTGCACTGATAGCTGCGTGGGGAATGGGTCTTCCGCTCGACCAGCAGCTTAGAGCTTCTGCGTCATTGCAAGAAGACACGGACACGTGTGATGCGATGGAGCAGTGTTTCCGAGCGGCTGCGCTGCCCAAAGAGCGGCTGGGCAAGGCTCTGACGAAAGAGCAGGTTTTATTGCTCAAGCTAGATCGTCTGAAGCGAATCATGGAGCGATTTCCTGCCACGCTCTGGGCCAAACGGGCTGGCTTATTGTCGGGCGTATTGCTCGTCGAGCGGAATCCTGCCGTGGCGATTCAATTTCTCCGAGGGGCTCAACGTGATTTTTCGGCACTCGACGACTACGTGCGGCTATGGATCGGGGAGGCTCTGTTGAACCTCGGCGATGCGAAGCAGGCCGCGGAGCAGTTTGAGAACATTCCGCGAGATGTCCCCGATTCGAACATCCTCACCAGAGCGGCCTATCGGACGGGAGAGGCCTGGTACCAGGCCTCCAGTTGTGCGGAGGCAACCGAGTGGTTTGAGAAGGCTGTGCGATTGAGCGACAAGGAATCTGGTACTCCGCAGGCGTTGCTCCGCCGGGCAGCCTGTCAGCTCAAAGACAATAAGATCGACGATGGGCTAGAGACTTTGAAGCAATTGTGGGTTCGATTTCCGTACTCGGCTGAAGGCAAGGAGGCTAATACCTTGCTGACTTCTAATCTCGGAGGCAAGCTCTGGAAACCGCAACCGGCAGAGCGGCTCGCGAGGGCTCAGGCGTATTTTGGGCAAGCGTATCATGCCGAGGCGATCGAGGAATTACGGAAGTTTTTGACCGAGGAGCCGACTTCTTCGCAACGGTCCGAGGCGAAACTGAAGCTTGGCATCGCGCAGGCACGACTCAAACAGTACGAGCAGGCACGAGAGACCTTTCAAGGTCTCTTAAAGAATGGTTCAGCGGAGTCCCGTGAAGCGTCTGTCTGGCTCGCTCGCGTCTATTTGAGGCTCGGGCAAGGGGACAAACTCCTGGACTTGGCCCTGTCCAGCCAAAATGGATCATTGACTGGTGAGCAGAGGGGACAAATTACTCTCTTGGCCGGAGTTTGGCTGGAGGACCAGGGGCAATTTGATGACGCGATAGCACGCTATCGGCAAGTGATGAGATCTGGGGAACCTGCATCTCAGCGCATAGAGGGGCTCTGGCGCGTTGGGTGGGTTTACTATCGCACTGCCCGTTATCGCGAAGCTGTCGATACGCTCCGTGTCATTGTCGACCAGCATGAAAGTGAGTTCGAGCCGCAGGCGCTCTATTGGATTGCACGGGCGGCCGAGCAGACCGAACCAACTCGTGCCCGCGACTACTATCTGGAAGTGTGTGCTCGATTTGTCTACACATATTATTGCCAGCTGGCTCGAGAGCGGAGCGACATGCCAGCACCGGATTCTTCAACGCCTGAGCGCGTCACGGCTGATGCACAATCGTCAATCGCACCGGACGGGTCTCTTCCTCGAGACAACCGATCAGAGATCGAGCAGCAGCCAGCCTATCGTCGGGCGATCGAACTCAAGGTTTTGGGTTTGGAGTCGGACGCGGCTCATGAGTTAGCCGTCCTGACCGATCGCTATGCTCAGGACGCCAGTACGTTGATGGCCCTCTCGGTCATGCTGAACGAGGTTGGCGCCTATCACCATGCGCTCCGGTTGGCTCGGACTCGTTTCCGCGACAAGCTGGAGCGTACCGGTGGTCCAGTCGCGCCGGAGATGTGGGAAGTGGCTTACCCGACTGGCCTGGTCACAACAATTAAGGACCAAGGTGCGAAGGGGGTCGATCCGTATTTGGTTGCAGCGATTATTCGAGAGGAAAGCCAGTATGATTGGAAAGCGGTTTCCCGTGTGGGCGCTATTGGGCTGATGCAAGTGATGCCCAGCACGGCAAACGCCGTAGCGCAACGCTATGGATTTCCTGCCGTGACGCGAGACGACCTGTTCGATCAGGAAACGAACATTCGGATAGGCGTGCGCTACGTCGAGCAATTACTCGATCAGTTTTCCGGCGATGTTGTGCAGACGATCGCTGCATATAATGCAGGACCGGTGGTGGTGGGAACTTGGGTCACGCTGCACCGTGGTCGGAGTCAGGATGAGTTTGTCGAGCTGATCCCGTATCAGGAGACACGACAATACGTGAAGCGGGTTTTTCGAAGCTATCGTGAATACACTCGTTTGAATGGCACGTCCTAATCAGCTTTCTTGACAATATTTGGGCAAGTTTCTATAGTTCCCCCCAATCCGTTGGGGGTCTATGGAAGAAGAAGGAGAGCCCGCGGGCTATGTCTTTGGATCGATTGGACGCGCTTGAGAGTCGAATCAGAGATCTCGTGAAGTTAGTGCAGGAGTTGAAGCGCCGGAACGTTGCGCTCGAAGGAGAACTGAAGACTGCTCGGGAGCGGCTTGCATTGCAAAACGATTCCAATCGACGTTGGGAAAGGGAACGCGTCGACATCAAATCTCGAATCGAAAAGGTCTTGGGGGAGCTAGATCTGCTGGACGGATACGACGAACGCAAGGAGGTGGCCATTGACTAAGACCATTGATGTGGAAATTTACGGTCAACGCTATGCCATTAACGGTGATGCAGACGAAGGGTATATTCGGCGTCTCGCACACTTCATCGATGATCAAATGCGCCGGGTGGCGGAAGGTATGAATACCACCACCCCCTCGAGGTTAGCGGTCTTAACAGCCCTCAACCTGGCTCATCAATTGTTTGAACTGGAAAAGAAGCGAGTCCAGGGTGAGGCGGACGTCGAACGCCGCATGATGTCGCTCATGGCCTCCATTGAAGAGCAGGTTCCGACCTCGCTCTTTCGGTAGATTCAGCTTGCAAAGGGCTGGAATCGTTTGGTATTCTAACGGGTGTATAAGCAGCGGTAGGCGCTGTTTGGGACGATTGGCGTAAGAGGCTAAGTCATTTTCGACCGGATATGTTCTCCGAGAATCTGACGTAGAAACCGTAAGGATGTCAGTAGGATCGTCGATGCTGACGACATTGTGGCAGGGGCAACCGATATCAAAGTTAGTGCTTCTTCAACAAGTCTTGTTCGAGCAGTTCGCGGAGTGGTTGGTGTTTGTGGGACGAAGTGTCTGCGGAATTGATCCACGGCCGCTTGCAGTCCTTGTAGCTCCTCCTTTCAGTCAATCGAGGGGAGGGCGACGGACACGACTCTCTGGTGAGGTGCTAACAAGAGCTTCGCGTTGTCTCCGTTCACCCTGCTGTTCTCTCTTCTCGGAGTGAGCAAAGTTCCCGGTTCGACCCGACTTCTTCTCTTGATGGCCCATCCCTCTTAACGCACCTTACCGGTTCGATACTTTCTTAAATGTGTTTGGTCGGGACTGAGAAAGGCGATTTGTCTCGTCCCGAGATGAGAAGGGGGTGAGTCCCATTTCGACCTCGATCATGGCCAATCTGCTCATAGGGGTGGTTGGAGCGCTCCTCGGAATCGGGCTGTACGAGATCATTCGTCGAACGGCGAGTGGTGCGAAACAATCTCGTGCGGAAGAACAGTCTCGTCAAGTCGTGCAGAACGCACAACGAGAAGCGGAAAATATTATCAAGGAAGCCAAGCTCGAAGCGAAGGATCATATATTGCAGTCGAAAGCGGAACTCGAAAAGGAGCAGAAGCTTAAGTTGGCGGAACTGTCGACTACCGAAAAACGACTGGTTCAGCGCGAAGAGACCATGGAAAAACGAGTCAGTGTGCTGGATCGACGAGATAGTGAAGCCCAAAAGCGGGAGCAGGAACTCGCGAAGCGTGACGAGCGATTGACGGCCAAAGAAGCCGCCTGTGCGCAGGCGGAAAAAGAACATCGCGAGGCCCTGGAGCGGGTTGCTGGTATGACGGCCGATGAAGCGAAAAAACATCTGCTCCAAGAAATGGAAAGTCAGGCTCGGCTCGATGCTGTCGGCATTGCCAAACGCACTCTCGAAGAGGCGAGGGAGAGTGCAGAGCGGGAGGCTCGCGAGATCATTACTACTTCTATTCAACGGGTCGTGCGTGACTATGTCTCAGAGTCGACGATTTCAGTCGTCCCAATTCCGAATGATGCCATGAAAGGACGAATTATTGGACGTGAGGGAAGAAATATTCGCGCGATTGAAGCAGCGACCGGAATCGACCTGATCATCGACGAAACTCCAGAAGCTGTGATTGTCTCCGGTTTCGATCCGCTTCGGCGGGAGATCGCGAAGGTGTCCCTCGAGCGGTTGATGCATGACGGTCGGATCCATCCCACACGAATCGAAGAGATTGTCGAGAAAGTCAAAGCGGACATCGACAAGGTGATGATAGAGGAGGCGGAGAAGATCATCTTCGAGCTAGGGCTCTCCGACTTCCATCCGGAACTCGTCAAGGTTCTGGGCCGGCTGAAATACCGCACGAGCTATGGACAGAACAATCTTTATCATGCTCGAGAAGCCTCCTACATTTGTGGGATCATGGCGTCGGAACTCGGCTTGGATGTGAAATTGGCCCGACGAGGTGCTCTGTTACACGACATTGGCAAGGCAGTGAGCCACGAAGAGGAGGGCCCGCATGCCATGTTGGGTGCCGAGATCGCCAAAAAGTACGGCGAAAGCGAGAAGATCGTCAATGCAATTGCGGCCCACCATGAACAGGTACCGCCTCTGTGCCCGGAGTCAGTCCTGGTGGCTGCGGCGGAGGCGCTATCAGCCGCAAGGCCGGGTGCCAGACGGGAGGCGTTGGAATCTTATGTCAAACGACTGGAGAAGCTCGAATCACTGGCCACAGCGATTAAGGGCGTGCAGAAGGCCTATGCAATTCAGGCTGGTCGCGAAATTCGGGTTATCGTCCGACAGGAGGATCTCACTGACTCAGAATCGTTCCAGCTGTCTCGAGATTTAGCCAAGAAGATTGAGCAAGAGCTGACGTATCCTGGCCAGATCAAAGTGACGGTCATTCGAGAAAGTCGATACGTGGAATACGCCAAATGAAGGTTCTTTTTATCGGCGACATCATGGGGGAGCCTGGTCGCCGCGCTATTGCCAGAGCCGTCCCTCGGCTGGTGTCTCAACGACAGGTTGATGTGGTCATTGGCAACGGCGAGAACGTAGCAGGGGGATTTGGAATAACGCCAGAATTGGCGGAAGAATTGTTCGAACTGGGATTGGTGGTCATTACCACCGGTAATCATGCCTGGGATAAAAAGGAAATCCTCGACTATTTCCCTCGTGAGCCACGACTGCTTCGGCCGGCGAATTACCCTACCGGAGTTCCCGGCCAAGGGAGTTATGTGATCGAGACCCCCAGCGGTGAACATCTCGCTGTGCTCCACCTCATGGGCCGAGCCTATATGCCAACGTTGGATTGCCCGTTCCAAGTGGCAAAAAAAGAGTTAGCCAGTCTGAAAAAACGGGCTTCGGCGATTATCGTCGACATGCATGCCGAAGCCACGTCGGAAAAAATGGCCATGGGGCACTATCTCGACGGTGAAGTCACGGCAGTGGTCGGAACCCATACACATGTGCAGACCGCCGACGAGCAGATTCTTCCAAAGGGAACAGCATATCTGACAGACATTGGAATGACCGGTCCCCTCCATTCCGTGATCGGAGTGAAGAAGGAATTGGCGATTGAAAAGTTTCTCACCGGCATGCCGCGTCGATTCGAAGTCGCAAGTGGCCCCACTGTATTCTGTGCGGCTCTGGTTGAGCTGGAGGCTCGATTGGGGAAGGCCCTGTCCATCGAACGGATTCGGATTGTCGACTAACGGAGTCCGCTACGCGCGCACGCGAATCTTCTGCTCCTCTCTTCTCTGATACCCCGCCGAGACGGATCCTGACCGTTGCGGAACTCACGGGTTTGATTCGGACGTCGATCGAAGCACAGTTTTCGGACATCTGGTTGGAAGGCGAAATTTCCAATCTCCGTGCGCCAGGGTCAGGACATCTCTACTGTACCCTCAAAGATGGTACCAGCCAGATTCGGGCGGTGCTCTTTCGATCGAATGGTCTTCGGTTGCGGTTTGCATTACAAGAAGGGTTGCATGTGATTGTGCGCGGTCGGCTCACTATCTATGAGCCGAGGGGGGAGTACCAAATCGTCCTCGAGCATGTCGAACCGAAGGGGATTGGTGCTCTTCAGCTGGCGTTCGAACAACTTAAGGAGCGGCTTGCCGTGGAGGGCCTTTTCGATCAAAAGCGGAAGAAGTCACTGTCGGCCTTTCCTCGCACTATCGGTCTCGTGACATCAATCTCGGGAGCGGCTATCCACGATATCCTTACGGTCCTTCACAAGCGGTGGCCGCTTCTGCATATCATCATCGCACCGGTACAAGTGCAAGGCGAAGGAGCGACAAAGCAGATAGCTGACGCGGTGGCTTCATTGAACGGCATTCGTGAGATTGACGTCATCATCGTGGGCAGGGGTGGGGGATCCTGGGAAGATCTCTGGAGTTTTAATGAAGAGGCTGTCGTGCGTGCAATCGTGGCGTCGCGTATCCCGGTGGTATCGGCGGTCGGCCATGAGATTGATGTGACCTTGGCCGATCTTGCTGCTGATGTTCGGGCTCCGACGCCATCAGCAGCAGCTGAAATGGTAGTGCCTGTGCTGTCTCACTTGGTAGATCACCTGGAGGATTGTGCTGTTCGAATACAGCGGGTGATGACACGACGCTGTCTGCTCGAACGTCACCGGATCGAGGCCTATTTGGGTGAGATTTCCCATGTGCGTTTTTATATTCAAGAAAGCTCTCAGCTTGTTGATGAACTGACGAGTCGTCTCTGTCAGGCTGTTGACGAACTGATGAGCATTATAAAACAGCGTGTGCAAGACAGGCATCAAGATCTTCTCGCTCATAATCCACTCCTTTTCGTTAAGCAAGGCCTCACGCTCATCCCTCAGCTCGTGACGAGACTGCATCAACAGATGAAAAACGTGACGTTCCATCGTCACCAACGAATCCAACACGCGGTCACAGAACTGAATAACCTCAGCCCCTTAGCCATCCTTGGACGCGGCTATAGCATTCTCCAGAATGTTCGGACAGGTCGAATTATCCGTCATACACAGGATGTTCGTGTAGGAGATGAGTTGGAAGCCAAACTCGCGAGAGGTCAGCTGGGCTGTATTGTTAATGAGGTAATCCCTCATACCTCAACTTGAATTCTCATTGATGAAAGGTATAATGACATCAATTTTGAGATGATAGGGAGGAAACGTTGTGGCCACAGTGAAGTTTGAGCAGGCGATGGCGCGGTTAGAGGCCATTGTCGGTGAGTTGGAAAGAGGAGATTTACCGTTAGACGAATCCCTCAAGATTTTTGAGGAAGGGATTCGTCTGTCAAAGAGTTGTTTGAAGGTGTTGGAAGACGCGGAGAAAAAAGTCGAAGTGTTGGTCCAAGACAAGAATGGAAAGAAGAGAATTCACGCCTTTTCCTCTGACGATGAGGCTGATGAATCTTCCTCTTAGGTCGCCTGGCTCGCCTTCCACGAGAAACCTACTCTCCCGCTACTTCATCGGCGTTTCTCCATGGATTTCAAAGGGTGCATGTTGAAAGAACGATTAGACCGCCTTTTGGTAAGTCAACGTCTTGTCTCAAGTCGTGAAGTCGCCGTACGAGCGGTGTTGGCTGGGGGAGTCCTGGTCAATGGAGTCGTGATTGACAAACCGGCAAAACTCATTCCCACAGATGCGCGAATTGAAGTTATGAAATCCGCACCGTTTGTGAGCCGATCCGGTGAAAAACTGGCTGCTGCGTTAGATGCGTTTCATGTCGATCCACGGGAAAAGGTAGCACTGGATGTTGGATGTTCAACGGGCGGCTTTACTGACTGTCTATTACAGAGAGGGGCTAGACACATTTATGCAGTGGATGTGGGATATGGACAATTCGATTGGCGGCTTCGACAAGACCCACGGATTAGTCTCTGCGAGCGGACTAATATCCGCTATGTTGACCGCACGGTTGTACCGGAGCCGATCGATCTCGCCGTGATCGACGTTTCCTTTATTTCGTTGACCTTGGTATTACCCCGTGTAGTCTCCTTGCTAAAAGATACGGCAGCGATCGTTGTGTTAATAAAACCACAGTTTGAGGTTGGTAAGGGAGAAGTTGGGAGGGGAGGGATTGTTAAGGATGATAGTCAGCGTCGGACCGTAACAGACAAGGTAATCGCATGCGCGAGCAAACTTGGACTTCGCGTAAAAGGAGTGCTCGACTCTCCTGTGCATGGCCGGAAGGGAAACCGCGAGGTCCTTGTCGGATTTGAACGAGGAGAGGCGGCTAAGTAGAAGACGAGAGCAAGACAAGGGCAAGGGTGCAATCGCAGGAGGGAGCATGAAGGTTCTGGTGACCGGAGGAGCCGGATTCATAGGGTCTCATATAGTTGATCGTCTGGTTTTGGAAGGGCACGAAGTCATTGTTGTTGACAATCTCTCCACAGGGAAGCGACGTAATCTCAATCGCGCAGCTCGTTTCTACAAGATTGATATTCAGAGTTGGCGGCTTGAGAGAGTCTTTCGCAACGAACGCCCAAATGTGGTGATGCATCTTGCAGCCCAAATGGACGTCAGAAAATCCGTTGAGGATCCGGTTTTTGATGCGCAAGTGAATGTGCTGGGGATGCTTAATGTATTGCAGCATTCGGTGAAATACGGAGCGCGAAAAGTTATTTTCTCTTCGTCTGGTGGCGCAATTTATGGAGAACAGGAGGTATTTCCTGCACCCGAAACTCACATCACTCAGCCACTCTCACCCTACGGGCTCAGCAAGCTTTGTGGCGAGCAATATCTGTCCTACTACCAGCGTGTTGGCGGAATCCAAGCGGTGAATCTTCGTTATGCGAATGTGTATGGCCCTCGCCAGGATCCCTATGGGGAAGCCGGTGTCGTCGCGATCTTCATTCAAAAACTACTCAATAATGAACAGGCGATCATAAATGGTAATGGTCGGCAGACGAGAGATTTCGTGTTTGTGGATGATGTGGTTGAGGCAAACCTTGCTGTGATGGGACAGGAAACGCAGGGCACTTATAATGTGGGAATGGGGATCGAAACGTCGATCAATGACCTATTCAGAATACTTGTAGAGCAGATAGGATCGAAGTGCAAAGAGCTCCATGGTCCTGCGAAAAAAGGGGAGCAAGCCCGGAGCGTCATTGATCCGACGAAACTTCGACTAGAACTCTCATGGGAGCCACGAGTCGAACTGTCCGAAGGCCTCAAACGGACTGTGTGCTATTTCCAGGAAAGAATGGGTTAGCGCTGGAAACGAGAAGGGACTCCAGTCGTGGATCTAACAGTTTCAGTGCTTCACGGCTAGTACCGAGGCACAGCCCCATCCACCTGAACTGACCAGGCGTCGATTCCACCGACCAAATTCTTTACGTTCGTGAATCCTTGCTGAAGAAGAAAATTAGTAGCGTCCGCGCTTCTCATGCCGTGATGGCAGATGGCAATAATTTCTGCATCCCGGTTCAATTTAGCCACCGACTGAGGAAGTGTTCCAAGAGGAACAAGGATTGAGCCCGTTAGCTTGGCCAGGTCGTATTCCCACTGCTCCCGCACATCGAGCAGAACCAGCTTTTCGCCCTTGTCGAGTCGCGTTTTAAGTTCTTTGGGAGAAATCGTAAAGCCCATCGCGCAACCTCCGCACAAAAATATCATATGTGAGAAATTAAAAGGGTGTCAATGAGACTGCCGCATGCTTGTGTTGGACAGCTGAGTACGTTTGGCAAATTCAAAGGCACTAGGGATTTCAAAAAGGCAAGGATTGACGCGAAGCACATAACAAAATTTGTACATTTTTGTCATTTTTTAGCCATTGTGACGTTTTTTGAACTTCATCAGAGCTTACAGTTAGGAAGTTGAATATTTGATCCGTGCACGTAAGGTGATGATTAATAATGACAAATTGTCTTTACGATACGTATTTGGCCCAGATTTTGCTTTTCTTTAATCCGTGGGCTATGGTCGTTGAAAGGCGGAAGGTTCTTCTGTAAGGTTGCCCCGCCAATGCAAAGGCCATCAGGGAGCAAAAAATTCTCAGGGAGAGCGCTCGTAGTTTTGATTACTGCACGAGACGCGCAACAGGCTGTGAAGATTGGAAAACGCGTGGTAGAGGCGAGGTTGGCTGCTTGCGCCAATGTTCTTTCTCCCATCCGATCAATTTATCGTTGGGAAGGAAAGATGGTTGTGGAAAAAGAGACCTTGGTCATTCTAAAGTCCACCGCTGACCGTTACCCCGCCCTTGAGAAATTGGTCCTGGAGTTACACTCATACAAAGTACCAGAGATTATTGCGTTGCCTATTAAAAGAGGTTTCAAACAATATCTGGGGTGGATTGTGAGCGAAGTCCACACGTAATTGTGGGGAAAGAGACTAGTTCAATACCATAGTGAGGGGTTGACCGAAGCTGGTTTGGTAGGTAGACTCGTCGAGTGTTTTTCTTTCACATAGCTGTGGAGTCCTCCGACAGGGGGCTAAATATATGGGCCAGATGACCGGAGCAGAAAACAACGATACCTATACGGTGGTTATTTTTCGTGGATCTACGGCCAAGCCGCTGCGATTCAGTTTTCCACGGAGATTCGTCCGCAGGTTACTCATCGTAGGCTCTCTCTTTCTCTTGGCCGACTTGTTGGTGGTTTCACACTACCTCATTAGAACGAGTGAAGTCTGGGAACTCTCGGCGTTCAGAACTGAAGCGATGAGTGCCCGTGAGCAAACAGCTGCGTTTGCGGTTGCAATTGATGACTTGAAGAAACGCCTTACCAGTATGAAGGAGGTTAACCAACGGCTTCGCGTCATGCTGGGAATTGAAACTCCAAAAACTGGGGATGTTGTGAACGGTCGGGGCGGTGAAGATGTTCCCCTTCCAGAAGAGAACCGGGTACCAGCCCAAGACAAAACGGTTGGCAATGAGGTTCAAATTCAGCATTCTAGTCTCGTGCCTTCAGCTAAAGGTGCGCAGGTTCCCAGCGTATCGACAACTCTGCATGGATTAACCAGCGGTGAAGCAATTTCAGCAGTGGGCGAGGGTATTGACTGGCTTGAGAAAGAAGCGGCGAGCCAGGAACAGGTTCTTCAGGAGTTATCCGAAGCGGCGGAACGGAAATCCGCGCGATGGGCTGCAACGCCTTCGATATGGCCTGTTAAGGGGTGGATCACGTCCGGGTTTGGTCCGAGAGTGTCACCGTTTACTGAAAAACCGACTTGGCATGACGGGCTAGATATTGGAGCAGCGGCAAATGCCCCGGTTCAGGCGCCAGCCCAAGGCCGCGTGACTTCGGTCGGGTTTGATCCAAAGCTCGGGAATATGGTGAAACTTGACCATGGGTTTGGAATTGAGACGCTCTATGGTCACCTCGCTAAACCGTTGGTGAAGGAAGGACAGCGAGTCAAGCGGGGCGACGTTGTCGGCCTTGTAGGCAGCAGTGGCCTCGCGACAGGACCACACCTGCACTATATGGTGAAAGTCAACGGGCAGGCTCTTGATCCTTACAAGTACATCCTCGACTAATACAGAATTCCACAAGGCCGTCCGCCACAATTTCTTCCCCAGACATTCTTTATCTCCACCTCGTCGTCATTGTGGGAAGAAAATGTCTCTCTTCTTGAGACATTCAAAGCCACAAACGTAGTCGACTACTAGTCCATCTCATTCAGATTCCATGTGCTATACTCCGCTACTCATGGATGTGAAACCTTCTCTATTGCTTCTTGAAATATGACTGACCTCGAAATAGCTAGGTCGGTTCGCCCTCAGTCAATTCAGTCAATTGCTCAGAAGCTCGGCATTGCACCAGACGAGCTAATCCTCTACGGAAAATTCAAAGCGAAAGTGTCTTTGGCTGTTCTGGCTCGTCAAGAGGTAAAACGATTAGGTCGATATATTCTTGTCACTGCAATTAATCCAACGCCTCTTGGAGAGGGAAAGACCACGACCTCGATCGGATTGGCGATGGGACTGGCAAAGATAGGGTGCCGGAGCGTTGTCACTCTCCGGCAACCCTCCTTAGGTCCGGTATTCGGCATCAAAGGAGGAGGAACGGGGGGAGGCCGAGCTCAGGTCTTGCCGATGGAAGATATTAATCTCCATTTTACAGGCGATTCCCACGCTGTATCTGCCAGTCACAACCTTCTATCCGCGTTTATTGATAATCACATCTTCCATGGAAACCTCCAGCAACTTGATCAACAGAATATCCTCTGGCCACGAACCTGCGGAGTAAGTGATCGCACCCTGAGAAACGTGACCCTATCGGATGAGACCAGAAGTCGCGTAGGGCACTTTGTCATTACCGAAGCTTCGGAGGTCATGGCGATTTTGGCGCTCGCCCTGAACCAACAGGACCTTCGGAGTCGATTGAACCGTATCGTGATTGGATTGACCAAAAGTGGCAGGCCTGCTCGCGCAGAAGAGTTGGGATGTGCGGGATCAATGACGGTCTTGCTCAAAGAGGCGTTACTGCCGAATTTGGTTCAGACATTGGAGGGGACGCCTGCCTTGGTGCATACCGGTCCTTTCGGGAATATTGCACATGGCAATTGCTCTATCTTGTCTGACGCCATTGCAATGCGGTGTGCGGATTATGTCGTTACTGAGGCCGGATTTGGGAGCGAACTTGGAGGCGAGAAATTCTTCAATATCAAGTGTCGGGCGTCCGGGTTCAGGCCAGCTGCGGCAGTCGTTGTAGTGACCCTACGTGCGCTCAAGCTGCATGGTGGCGGCGGTGTGGTCAAGGTAGGAGCTCCATTGCCTGCTGGTCTGACTGGCCCAAATCAGGACGCGCTAGCCAGAGGTTTCGTCAATCTGGAGCAGCATATAGCCAATGTGAAAGAACACGGAGTTCCAGTTGTGGTCGCAGTCAACGCATTTAGTGAGGATACTCAATTCGAATTGGAATGGGTCAGAGAAAAGTCTCGCGAAGCCGGGGCGGTGGATGCCGCAATTTCGACGCATTGGGCGGAGGGCGGCAAGGGAGCAGAAGCATTGGCTGCCGCGGTGGTGAAGGCGACGGAACAAGGAGCGAAGTTTACCCATCTATATGATGTAAGCTGGTCGATTAGGGAAAAAATTGAAACCATCTCCACGAAAATGTATGGTGCGGCAGGGGTCACTTACTCTCCCGAAGCGGAACAGCAGCTTGATCTAGTCGAAACGTTAGGATTCGGTCAACTCCCTGTCTGCATGGCAAAGACTCCCCTCTCGCTTTCTCATGATCCAATGCTTAAGGGGCGCCCAACGGGGTTTATCCTTCCGATTAAAGAGCTGCGCTTGCTCGCCGGGGCCGGATTTGTGACCGCTGTCTCCTCTGGAATTCAACTGCTGCCGGGCTTACCGAAGAGGCCAGTGGGAGAAAGGATCGATCTGGATCCGTCAACTGGTGAAATTGTAGGTTTGTCGTAGGCAGGTTAACGCTGCTTCAGATAGCGGAAGAATTCTGCATCCGGACTCATAATCACGGTCGATTTCTCGTTGAATGCCTTCTTGTAGGCTTCCATCGAGCGGGTAAATTCGAAGAACCGCGGATCTTGCCGGTACGCGTCCGCATAGATGCGAAAAGCTTTGGCATCACCTGAACCGCGGAGTTCTTCTGATTCTTTATAGGCCTGCGCGAGGATAATCTCTCGATCTTTTTCCGCTTCCGATCGAATCTTCTGTGCCTCTTCGGCTCCTTCCGCACGATATTGCTTGGCCTGCTGCTCGCGCTCCGCTTGCATCCGTTGGAAGACTGTTTTCTCATTTTCCTGCGGAAGGTCCGCCCGCTTGATCCGAACATCCTGGATTTCAATCCCGTAGGCAGACGCCTTCTCATTCGATCGCTGCGTCACGACCTTCATCAGTGCTGCCCGTGCTGTTGAGACGATTTCGAGCAGATCATGGCGCCCGAGTTCGACGCGAAGTTCTGAGTAGATAATGTCGTGCAACCGTTGCAATGCTCCCCGTTGACTTTGGAAGTTTTGATACACCTTCAACGGATCGGTGATGCGCCACTTGGCGAAGTTGTCGAGGAGGAGCGTTTTTTTGTCTTGTGTAATTACGTCTTGAGGTTCTGAATCATAGTCGAGGAGTCGTTTGTCGAAATATGTGACCTCTTCAAAAAACGGCATCTTTACGTACAGTCCGGATTCCAGGATCGTGCGGACTGGTTTGCCCAGTTGGACGACAATCGCAGTCTGTGTGACATCAACGACGAAGAGCGGCGAAGCGCCCAGCACGAACAGGCCGAGGACGACGATCACGAGCCCAATCATAATCCCTTGCTTCGTCATGGCTTGCGCTCCTCTTGCGAAGCCGATGCCCGTCTGGATGAGCGGTCCACCGGTAAATAGGGGAGCAGGCGTTCACCGCCCTTGCCATCGATGATCACTTTTTCGACGTTCGGAAGAATTTCTTCCATGGTTTCAATGTAAATTCGCTTGCTGATGGTGTCTTTGGCCTGATTGTATTCCTTCAGCGTCGCAAGGAAGCGATTGGCCTCGCCCTGCGCACGGTTCAGCCGAGCCTGGGCGTAGCCTTTGGCTTGGTTTACGACCTGGGCGGCTTCACCCTTGGCTTTCGGCAGGATATCGTTCCGATACCCAATCGCCTGATTAATAAGTTTCTCACGGTCCTCCTTTGCATTTGTCACGTCCTTGAAGGCCGCGGCAACCGCTTCAGGAGGATCCACGTCCTGCAGCTGCACGGCAGCCACCTGAACGCCTGCTTGGTATTGATCTAAGACTTTTTGGAGGAGGTCTTGCGTATCCTGTTGAATCTGCGCTTTGCCGGTGGTCAAGGCTTCGTCGATCTTACTCTTGCCGATCACCTCCCGCATAGAAGCTTCCGCTGCTTTGCCGATGGTATCATGGATGTCGGCGACGTTGAACAGAAAACTCGCAGCTTCTTTGATCTTGAACTGCACGATAAACTCGATGGCCAGGATATTCATGTCTCCGGTCAACATCAGCGCTTCTTGCGGGATCATTTGCTGACGACCTTGCCGATCGGTTCGGAAGCCAATTTCCACGCGATGCAACTTCGCTACCTTCGGCTGAAGTACGGTTTCCACTAGCGGGATCTTGAGATGAGGGCCTGGGCCGACTGTGCGGACCGGGGTTCCGAACCGTTTTACGACACCTTCCTCGTCTGGGGACACGATGAAGGCACTTTGCCACACCAGAAAAATGAGCAGGCCGGCAATAAGGATATTGCGAAAGCCGCTGGAAGGAACCAGATTACGCAGTTGACTTTGGGCTTGCTTGAAGGCGTCGTCGAACTGATCGCCTCGTTTGCTCCACGGATCTTTGGGGTCCCAGACCATGACAATTCTTCAGGGAGTGCAATGCAGCGATGAGCGGGCTCACCTTAGCAGACTAGTGTGAGCGGTGCAACACGGGACCTTGTTTATGCTGTGACCGCACCGCCGCAGGAAGAACCGGCACCGGCGGTACAGCCGTAGCAGTGGTTGCGTGTCACGATCTGTCTTGAGGCAAGAAGAGCCAAGTTAAAGTCACGAATATGTCGGGGGGCACCGTGACCGAGAGGGAGATCCAACATCTGGTTAAAGTCACAATCATACAGGGTGCCATCCCAGCCGATGGAGATCATCGACCGACACATGACGCCTGACGCAGCCGCAGGGTTGAATGCGTTCGCAAGGCGCTCCATATAGCCGTCATAATTCCCGCTCTCGACCAGGAACTCCAGGAAGCGACTGATCGGCATATTGGTGATGGTATAGAGGTGATTGAACATGATCCCGTGGTGGGTGCTCAATTCACGCCGGAATTGCGCTTCAATCGCATCTTGCTTCGGTGGAAGAAAGGCTCCGACAGGGTTGTAGACGAGATTCAAGACCAGCCCGCTTCCTTCACGTCCGTAACCGAGGCGGTTCAGCCGCTTCAAAACCTCCATCGATTTTTCAAAGACTCCTTCACCCCGCTGTGCGTCTGTTTGTGGGGCACGGTAGTAGGGAAGGGAGGCGACGATTTCCACCCGGTGTTCCGCCAGAAAATCGCCCAAGTCCGATTGAGAAGGCAGTAACAGCACGGAGAGATTACACCGATCCATCACATGGCGCCCGAGCGCGCGTGCCTGCTCGACCAGCCATCGAAAATTCGGATTCAATTCTGGCGCCCCACCAGTGATATCGACTGTTGGAATAGCAGTTTTAGCCAAGACCTCCATGCAGAGAACCGCAGTCTCGTGTGACATAGTCTCCCTACGATCCGGCCCCGCATCCACATGACAGTGTCGGCATGTCTGATTGCACAACTTTCCAACATTGATTTGAAAGATGCTTAAGCCGGTCGCTCGAAGCGGGTGCATTCCTGACTGTTCCAATCGTGAATCAAACGGCTGAGCCGACGGGGTCTGCGCCAAGATACGGAGTTGCTCGGCAGCCGAGGCCAGCGGACTTTGTCGGCCAAGAAGAGTCAGAGGCATAGAGTTTAACAGCACACGCCGCCCGGGTTGCACACAGTTGCCTCGCCGTCGGGAATCTGTCCCGCGCGATTGAGAATGACGAAATGGGAGGCATACGGATCCGACTCCAGGACACCGCGAGTTTTCGAGCAGATTTCGATCGGTTCTCCTCGACGATAGACGTGCTGATCGTCGTCCGCCACCTCCACAAACGGGCCGGCAAAGAACGCAAAATCTCCCCGCCAAATGCAAGGTGCTTGAGTGGGTAATACAGAGGACCACCTGGAATCGGAACGGTCCAGCCATTGAGGGTCTGGAGATTGAATGAACAAGTCAGCCAGTGGAGGCTGGCTCAGCAGGGCCGAGGTTTGAGCGGTGATAGGTTGAGGGATACCGCGGAGATACGCGGTGCCCATTTCGTCCACCGCACGACTAAAAGGACCCCGCAGAATCGCAAAACGTGGAGTAGCCTGCGTAGGTCCCGGTGGAAGCTTGTACCCGGTAAGAGTCACGGAGAAAAAATGAATACCGTCAACAACCTGCCACGGTGCATACGTAGTCAAGTGAATGCCGAGAAACCCAGCCTGCACCATCGATGCTGTGTAATCGCTCAACGTAAGTGCGCCCGACAGACAGTCGCCCCACTTCTTGGCATCGTGCACGAGATACTGCGGAACGGTTTGATCCGTCACGATGTCGGAAATAGTAAACCGCCCTCCCGGCTTGGTGACTCGGAACATTTCCCGAAAGACCTTGCGTTTGTCCGGAGCGAGGTTGATCACGCAATTGGAGATGATGACGTCGATCGTTTCATCTTCCACCGGCATCGCGTCGGCAGTCCCTTTGCGGAATTCGACGTTAGAGGTTGGATAACCCAAGTTCGTTGCGACGATGGCAGCGTGTTTACGCGCAATCGTCAACATTGTGTCGGTCATGTCGATGCCAATGACGTGACCGCTGGGACCCACGAGCCGCGAGGCTTCGAAACAGTCGACGCCGCCACCCGAGCCGATATCGAGAACCGTTTCACCGGGCCTCACAGTTTTCAAGCCGGCCGGCGTTCCACAGCCGTAGGAGATCTTGAGCACGTCTTCGGGAATGAACGTCTTGAGGTCGGCAAAATTGTAGCCGGCTGGACAACAGATTTGCTCGCCGGTCGATGCAGCTCGTGTGTATCGTTCACGTACGTGCTGTGTTATCTCGTCAAGCGTCATAGACTCCTCACAACGGTAAGAATGTGCAAGGTTCTCCGTCTATCAAGAGAACAAGGACAACGTCAACCACCATGTCCCTGGCATTGTATCACCACGTCTTGGTCTCTTCATGGCCCTTCCCTCCTCAATGCTCTCTGGGTAGGCGGTCCGGCGAATGAGTGTTGTTTCCAAAGCCACCAGTAGATCGCGACATTCAGGAAAACGACCGCGCAACCCAGGATCATTTGGACTTCTCGAGTGAGAGCATCAGGGTAGAGAATCGGGAGGAAGTAATGCGTCATGAAGTCATCGTCATAGCCGGCCTCGCCCGCCTGTTCCCGCAGCCAATTCTCCAACGGTGTCAGCGGACAGATCCAGCCGCTGAATTCCACGAAAGCCCCCCACGCAGCGGCCGGTAAGTGTAGCCAGACCATGCGGCGCCACTTCAGGATAAGTATCCCACCGAGCAGCACGAAGCCGACAAAAGTGGCGTGGACGAATAAGACTAGATCTGCGGACAGGTGATACCACATAGCCGTCTAGCTGTAGCCACAGTGCATCGTGAGCGACCGTGAAGGGAGAAGAGCAGTCTGGAGGAAAACAACTGAGGATGCAAGAATCAGCGGATCGTGAGCGTTGAAACACTCTTGCTATGCCGAAAAGCCGGCAGTATGCTTCCCGCTCCGGTCGAGAAGTAGAAGGAAGGATAGGTCGGATGTCTCTGACGACGCGGAATGATCGTGGCCCCGTCAGGTTGCGGATTCCTGACAAGACGGCTGTGGTGTGCATCGAGCTTGCCATCCTCTGTCTATTCATAGGAGGTTGTCTCGAAGATCGTCGTGCAGACAAGGCCTATCTGAAGAGTGATTATCGCAAGACCGAGCAAGAACTGCGATATTTGGCCGAGCACGGCGACGTGCGCGCACAATACGATCTTGGGGTGTTATACGACAGAGGCCAAGGGGTCCCACAGGATAACCAGGAGGCGATGAACTGGTATCGCAGAGCAGCGGAACAAGGTGAGGCGCGGGCGCAATATAACCTCGGGCTGATGTATGCGAATGGACAGGGGGTCTCCCAGGACTATGTAGAAGCATACTACTGGATCGCTATTGCCGCGGCTCAAGGGAATGTCCACGCTGTGGAAGCACGAGGGTACTATTCCGAGAAAATGACACCGGATCAGATCACCAAAGCGAAGCAACTGGTAATCCAACGAGAATCGTCTGACAAGAGGGCCAAGTCTTGTGAGATCTGCGACTATTTTAGTGTAGAGAGCAAGCCGTATTAGAGCGCCAACGACTCGTCCGCAGCCCATGAAAGGACGAAAGGCTAGAAGGGCAGACGTGCTGGTTCGTCTCCCGGATGACGAGGGTAGGTCAGAACCCCATCGCGTGCCACCGCAAACGTCGTCAGTGAATGAACGAGCGCCTCATTCCGATTCAAAATGTGCCGGACCATCCAGCCACGAATGGTCAGCATATCCGCGATCAGCGACCGGTGGCAGCGCCAGGGGATGGCTTCGGCGCACATGATCGCCGTCCGTTCACTCTCGCCATGCGCGATGATCTCTTCAATTGCTCTGAGGAATTCTCCCGTCTGCATGTAATCCGCATAGCCTCGGAAGCTGGCATTGCGCCACCCTGCATTCAAGGAACCTTTCATCGGTTTTCGTAACCCGCCGAGTTGAACGGAGTGCTGATAACGCATGTCGGCCTCGGCCAAGCTCCTGGCCAACGCTTCTGTATTGAATTGTGGATTGAAACGTGAGCGAGGTACGGTGCGGACATCGACCAAGAGCACGATCCCATGAATGCGTAGCAAGTCGAGCAACTCGCCAATCGGTCGCGTCGAATGGCCGATGGTCCAGAGTGTCGATGCCATGGTTCGGTCATTTTGACACGGCAGAGGGGCCATCGTCACCGGCGAGGACCATGACAGATGTTAGTCGGGCGGGAGTTTGGCGGGATCGACTTCCAACAGACGGTGGCGCCCGTTCGACACATGTTCGACTTTGAAGAGTCGCTCACCCAGTTGGATCGTGCCCGTCACCACGGTGCTGTTCACGAGCAGCGTCACGTCTCCACGAGTGGAGCCCTTGAGGACACCACGAACGACGGCGGAGTCGTTGAATTTTGACAGGGTAGATGAAATCTCCAGTTGATACTGAACACCGTCAAAGAGCTCGATGGTCACGGGCGGATGCGGCCTGGCGCCGGCGTCTTTCACAATAGCGAGCAGCTGAGGATCGAACGCAATCGCTCGCTCACGGATGACCCATGGTTTCCGGAGAGGCATGGGCAGATCGGCTTGCGTGTCGGAAGGCAGATCACGCCAGAGAGCATTTGGTGCAGGAGATTCTCCCGCAAGAAGAATGCCGGCGCACAGGCACTCGACGAGCGCACAGACGATGAGCAGGCCAATCCGTGCCTTGGTTAGACGAACCATCGGGCGATCATTTCGGTTTGCAAGGTGATCAGGACCCGAGAATCATTATAGGGTGTGGATGGCGGCTGCGCGAGGAGAATCGAGATGTCGCCATCGAAACTTATAGCAGGTTGCGTGCAGAGACGACCCGAACCGCAATAGGAAATGTCAGCTGATCGTCGCGCCGGTACTGGTTGGCTGCCTGAAGAATAAGACGTTTCACCTTGGCCATCTGATCGGTCGAGAATTTTGCCATGAGATTTTGGATCGGCGCGGCCAGCTCCATCAGGCTGGTGAAATACTCCTCGGCTGAGGCATATGACCACTCGGCAAGAAATTCCTGCTCCGTCACATCGACGAACCCAGCTTGTAGGAGCATGCCTGTGAGGTCTCCGGGGTTAGCGAGGCGAAAAATACCGGGAACGGTGGGGTCGGGAGGCGGCAGCTCGACCACTTGCTTGATTGAGTCCATGGACACGCGGAAGGAAGGATTCTTGTCCAGAGCGGACCAGACGGATGCCGCGAACCATGCGCCTGGTCTTAATACCCGCGCGATTTCTGAAACCGTCCGCGGGATTTCCGGTAGGAACATCAGACAGAAGCGACTGGTCACGGCGTCGAACGAAGCTGCTCCGAAGGGAAGCGTGGTCACGTCACCGGTCCTGAGCGTCACGTTGCTCAGGCCGAGCGAGGCAGCCTTCCGCCTCGCCACAGCCAGCATCTGCTCGGCGAGGTCAATGCCGACCACGCTGCCGTTGGGGCCCACGGTCTGCGCCGCCAGGAGGGCGGGATAGCCTGTCCCTGATCCAAGATCGAGCACGTGCATGCCGGGCCGCACACGCGCATCGGCGATGAGCCGGTGATTGAGGAACACCATCTGCCGCTCGAAGAAGGGATCCCACCTCTCCCACCCGCCGGCGACACGATTCCAATCCTCGCGTTGGCTTTCGATAACTTGCTGAGGCGTCTGGTGCCACATTTCACGCTCCCACAGGGGCTGACGCAGTAGCGAACGCGTCGGTGGCAGCCAATGAGGTCATCGCTCCTTCCTGCTCAGGTCCCTACTTAATGGTTTGTAGTGTTGTGCGGAGCTCCTGGAGTTCGGCCACCATCAAGTCGAGGTGTTGATCGCGCTGGGGCTGGTCGTCCTTGAATTTCCACAACCGTCTGAATATGGCGTAGAGCTCCTTCTTGTGTGTGACAGCCAGGTCGTACGCGGGGGTTTCCGCTTGTTCTTTCGTCACATCGCAGAACGAATCACTCAGCGCATGAAATTGGTTGTGGAAATCGTCCAACGCATTGTCCATGCCCTTTCCGCCTTTGGCGGCCTTGGCGCTGGCCTCCATCATATTCGTCAGATTAACCATCGTGTCGACGCCTGTCGCACCCTTTGCCTGGTTTCGATAGTCGCCGGCGCGGGGATAAAACAGGTAACTGCATCCGGTTAATGTGATCAACAACACGGCGACCATGAGAAGACGTATCATGTTTCGCATAAGCACCTCCGTAACTTGAGACATAGCTTACCGAGCTTCAATGATCTATTCAAACGCAGGCCGATTCAGTCACGCAGGAGGAACGATCGGCGAGTTGGATCGGGGGATATGCTCTGCGCATGATCGATCATGGTCAGCTACACATCGAGGGTAATTAAGAATCCTCATTATATGAGAAGGGTAGCGAAGTAGATGGTCATTGGTATTACTGCTAGGGCCATTTTCCTCGATATACAGGAGAGCCGGTCTCGTATTAGGTATGGCGGCCTCGCGCCATCCGAAGAGGCATCGTCATGATCAGCACCATGGATGGCGGGGGTACTCTCTCCGATGGTCGTGCCAGCGACTGCAAGGTCTTGGCGGATCGCACCACGACTCGGCTGACTCAAGCAACGGCACTCATCCTGCGTGGCGACGGTTCAGAAGATGCGGCATAAGGTCCTTGATGATGAGCGCGCAGCCCGCCGTACCAAGACAGACGCTCCTGAACGTCGACGCGAACTGCGAATTGTCCGTCTCCGCCCCTGCACATTTTGCATGATGCAAACGACAAGTCGGGGGACGGCCACGCTCGCAGAGGGGGAAGGCACGGCGGTCGACGACAGTGCGACGGGCATGCGGCTTCTGTTGGGCATTGCTCCTCCCGAGGGGCAGTTGCTGGAAATTCAGACCATCCAATCATTATTAAAGCGCTCGATTTATCTCGTAGAAGTCTGTTGGACTAAGCCTGTGCGGAAAGATGCCCACGGTCGGTTATATCTCGTCGGTTGTCGACTGATGTTTGATCCTTCCCACTACTGGGCCCTCTAGTTCGAACCAGTAATCAACACCCGTGTCTGCGTGCCGTGCAGGGACGTCCTGTTCGTCCGTCCCGGTAGTCAGAAGACCCCCCAAGCTAGTCACTTGCCTCGCCAATCCAGAGGGAGGTATGATCGGCCACCCTTCCCCGAGCATCTAAAGAGGAGACGCCATGGCCACGCGCACCGCTCCCCCGAAACAACGGATCTCACTCGACCGCAGCATCGAGCGCATGCGAAAACAGCTCGCCGAGCTAGCTCACTTTTTGGGTAAAGGGAAACCAACCCGCAGCGTGGAAGAGTTCGATCTGGAAACGGAACGGCTGATCAGTGATCTGATGGGGCAGACCTCCGACTTGCTGCATGCCTATGAATATGCGGAGCTGGGAGAGGCGGCCGGATTAGTGAACATGACCGACGAGGCGCCAGAAAGCGCCGATGTCGATGGCCAGCGGCAGAGTCTCCTACAGCGGAGCCGAGTGTTGGAGAGCTGCGTGGCGGAACTCGAGGCGCGCCGGGCTGCGGAGCCCAAGAAAGCCAAGGCCAACCGCCAGACCCTCATTGGTCCGCAAGTGGCCGAACACATGACGCCAGAGGTTCGGAGTTTGTCTCAAGATGCAAGCCTGCGGGAGGCAGGGCAGCTGATGCAGAAATGGAAACTCGGCTCGCTCCTCCTCACAGACAATCAATCGTATGTAGGATTCATCACGGATTCAGCCCTCGCCCGCGACGTCGTGGCCAATGGACTCAATCCTAATACCACACCGGTGAAGACCTGCATGCGAAAGCCGGTGGTAGCGATCGAAGGCAATCGCCCGATTATCGACGCCGTGCGCCTGATGAAAGAACAGGCGACGCGGCATCTGGCCGTGACGCAAGACGGACAGATCATCGGCGTAATCTCCGTATCGAACATTCTGCGGTACTACTCAGGCATCGTGTAGCAGTCGGATTCAGCACCACAATTCAGGAGCCATTGGAGGTGCAATATGGGGCCGGTGAAAGCGATCGTGAAGGGTGATTCGTTGTACGAGGCGGTAGGAGGAAAGCTGATCAAGGCCGGGTTCACGAGTCGCAAAGAAATCGAGGACTACGTCAATCATCACTATCTCGTCTTGCCGGTCGTGGACAATGCCGGCAACGCGTGGCTGATCGACGGAAAGCCGGTCTATTGTCTTCGTGGAACGCAATATGAGACCGTGAACGATGAACGAGTCCACCTGGCCCGGTGTCCGGATTGCGGCGGTATGGGAATCAGATCAGACGAGATTACGGTCGAGTCGGATTGCATCCGCTGTGCAGCCTGCGGGCATGAATTTGATGCACGGCTCGAAATGATGGAGACGTGAGAGAGGACAAGCGAACAAGATTGGAGGGAGTGTTTATAGCGGTCGACGTGCGCACATAGGGATCTAACCGGGGTGCCTCACGCGTACCCTTCTCACAATTTTCTCGTCTCTCTACCCCGCAGCCGTTGCCTGGACGTACACTTAAAAGGGGGTCTGTATGGACCTTTCTCTGATCGTCGCACTCGCAGTCGCTGCCTTCCTGTTGTTTCTCACCATCAAGATCGTCCCGGAGTACCAACGCCTGGTCGTGCTCCGTCTTGGCAAAGTGTTGCCAATGCCCAAAGGGCCCGGTCTGGTCCTGATCCTGCCGTTCATCGACCGGCCAATGCGGGTGGACCTGCGAGAGACCTATCTCGAAGTACCGCACCAAACCTGCATCACCAAAGACAATGCTCCGATCTCGATCGATTTTCTCATCTACTCCCGTGTCCTCGACCCGACCGCCAGCGTCGTAAAGGTTCAGGACTTTGCTGGGGCGTCACAGGGTATTGCCACCACCACATTGCGGGCTGTCGTGGGCGACATCCCACTGGACGACGTGCTGGCCAAGCGTGACCAGATTAATCATCTCTTACAGGCCAAAATGGATGAAGTTACGCAACGATGGGGTGTCAAGATCACCACGGTCGAGATTCGAGAGATCACTCCTCCTCAAGAGGTACAGGAGGCGATGACACGCCAGATGTCGGCCGAACGAAGCCGGCGAGCGACCGTCACAGAGGCGGAAGGTAAGAAACAAGCGGCCGTTGCCGTAGCAGAGGGTGAAAAGCAGGCGGCAATTCTCAGTGCCGAAGGCGACCGGCAGGCCAAAATCCTGCGTGCGGAGGGGTTCGCGCTCGCGCTCGGGAAGATCTTTGAAGTGGCCAAGAGCGTGGATGCCAAGACCATGAGTCTGCAATATTTGGAAACGTTGAAGGTGATGGGGGCGAGTCCAGCCACGAAATTTATTCTGCCCATGGAGTTCAGTTCGTTGTTGTCTGGTTTGTTGGCAGACAGCAAGCTGGCGTTCAAGAAAGAGTAAGAGGAAAATCGCCTCATCCAGGGCAATCCGCGGCTTCGGCAGGAGAGGAGCGCGGCTTATCAGGTTCCCCGTATTCTCGCAACGCGTATCTTACGGATGGTCTTTGTCGTCGATCGCACGTCACTCTGGGAGAAACAGAGCGGATAGCTGACGGTGAATCGCTAACGGATTCGCGGGAAGAGCCTGGCAGCAGAAATCTCATGCATCAGAGTCGGTCAGCGGAAAGGTTTGCTCACAAATTCGTGTAAACAGACTCGCATCGAGCGGTTTCGTGACGTAGTGCTTGACTCCCAGCTTCAGCGCCTGTTCACGAACCCTGTGATCCGGGTCGGCAGTCATCATCACAACAGGCACATGCTTGTGTTGAATCTGGAGCTCACGAAGCACCTGAATCCCGTCCATGATGGGCATATGCATGTCCAGCAGCACGCCGCCGATCGGAGCCTGCTTTGCCTCAAGCGTCATCAATGCCAAGCCCGTCCTCCCGTCGTGAGCGACAATGACGGAGTAGCCCATCGCCTGGAGTCGATCTTTTAAGGCTACACAGAGAGAGGGATTGTCATCGATGATCAGAATCCGTCGTCCCATGTGATTCTCCTACCAGGATTGGCGAAGGTTTTGCGGTCTCCAAGGTATAGGTGAAACCTTCCTGACGAAGAATGATGTCTCCGGCCCGGCTCAAGGCAATGATGGCGAGAAAGAGCTGACTCCAGCTTAGGTTAGGAGCTCGTGCTACAAGCTCCTCAACCGTCAATTTACTCGAAGACCGAAGGAGTTCCATGATCGAGGATTCCTGTCCCGCATGCTCAATAGGATGAGTACTCGTGTGAGTCTCTGTCGGCATGGGGTCCTCCCTTCTTCGCTTACGCTCTCTGACCGGCAGCAGAACGGGTACCGGTCGTTCCGTGCGTTATAGTTCTATCTTCCGCGGGCACGGCGATTGGCCGTAATCACGGGATCGATGATCGCGCCACATTGCACACAGCTCCATGCGAGAGCTGTTGGTGTGCCCGTCGTCCAACCCCAGTCCTCATACATGACCTGAATGAGAAACCCCTGACAGCGCGGACAGTGAGCCGGCGAAACATCGGTCGCTTCACTCTCCGTGCAAGTGAGGTCAACCGTTCGTTCAGTACGATCACTCACCTGGATTGTTCCAGGACGGAAATCATTGCGTCGCCTCGCACGAGAGGATCAAGGACAATGAGCGTACCCCTCATCAGGGGATGCAACTCGCAGTGATAGGCATAGCGTCCCGGTGGCAGCGGAGCGATGAGAAAGCTGCTATCCGGCGGGACCGCGATCGATTGAAAGGCGCAGGTTTCATCCGTCACACACCCGTCATGGCGGACGCTGTGATGAGAAGCTGTGGCATTGATCCACCGAACAGGCGTGCCCGCCGACACGACGGCGACACGAGGTTGATAGTAGGGCGAGGTCGTTTCGAACAAAATCTCGACCGGAGTTGGCGCCGCACCGACAGTCGCTACGATGACGGTCATGAGCATGACTGCGCAGAACAGAAAAAGCGCGATCACGAGTCGGGTCCTGAGTGGACAGGGTTGGCTCATAACATCCCTCCTTTCGACGGCGGATCCCACGTCGATCTGGCTCGCGAACAGGATACCGCTGGAGGGAATAAGGACTCGATACCTGAAAGAGTGGCATCGCATAAAGAATGTATAAAGATCGACCGTATGAGGGCTCTTGCGCAGACGGAAGAGAAGAACGATCAGGGGCTGAAGACAGAGCGGAGCTTAGGCGACCGACGGAGCATCGCCTTCGAGGCAGAAGCGATACCCGACGCCGGGATCGGTCAGGATGAACCGAGGGCGAGTCGGGTCCTTTTCGAGTTTTTTCCTCAGTTGGCCGATGAAGACGCGCAGATATTGGGCCTGGTCCATGTACGCCTGCCCCCACACCTCCTGCAGCAGCATCCGGTGCGTGAGCACCTTGCCGGCATGTTCGATCATATATTTGAGCAGGTCATACTCGGTTGGGGTCAGTTTGACCGGCTTGTGATCCAGCGTGACCTCACGCCGGTCAAAATTCACGCAGAGGCCGCCCGCGACGAATTCCGGTTGCGAGCTATGGGCGCCGGCCGCTCTCCGCAACAAGGAACGCATGCGGGCCAGCAGTTCATCCATGCCGAAGGGTTTTGTCATGTAATCGTCCGCGCCCAGTTCGAGCGCTTCGACCTTCCGGGACTCCTCGCCCATTGCCGAGAGCACAATGATCGGCACCGTCGAGGATTCGCGAATTCGGCGCACCACCGCGACTCCGCCCATCCCTGGCATGATGAGGTCAAGAATGACGACATCGGGACGCCGGTTGCGGAAGGAATTCAGCGCACCTTCACCTGACTCCACCGTTTCGACCGCGTAACCGCTGCGTTCCAGATTCACTTGGAGGGATCGCCTGATCTGCGGTTCATCGTCCACGACGAGAATGCGGGCGCCCTGTGTCACGATGCCCTCTGAACAACGTGAGGCTCGGAGGTCGCTTGGTCTCCGTCAGATGGCGAGACGGCCACCGGGATCCGAAACACAATGGTCGTCTCTTTACTGGGAATCGACTCCGCAAGAATAGAACCGCCGTGAGCTTCGACGATGCCCTTGCATATTGCCAACCCAAGCCCGGTGCCGGGAGAGCCGGACGAGCGTCCGGACTGGACGCGGTAGAACCGGTCGAAGATCCGGTCCAGCTCGTGGGGGGGGATCCCTTCGCCGATATTCGTCACGCGCACTTCGAGAAAGTTTCCCGCCAGGGCGGCGGTGAGCCGGATCGGGGACTGTGCCGGAGAAAACTTAATCGCGTTGTCCAGGAGATTCACGAACACCTGCTGAAGTTGCATCCCGTCGACAGAGATCGGGGGAAGATCCTGAGCCAGGTGGACGTGAAGTTCACGGCCCGCCAGTAACGGGTCGATGCGGCGGATCGCGCCTTCCACCAATTCCTCCAAGATCTGCCACTCCCGGCGGGGTGTGAGCGTCCCCGCCTCAAGACGTGACATGTCTAGGAGATTGCCGACCAGGTTGTTCAAATAATCCAACTCACGATCGATACCAGTGAGAAACTCGTGGCGAACGGACGACGGTAGCGACTCTCTGTCGTGTTGAAGGCTGAACAACATCGTTTTGATCGCCGTCAGCGGTGTCCGAAGCTCATGCGAGACGGAAGACAGCAACGAAGATTTGACGGCGTCGCGCTGGCGCAAGGCTTGGACGGTCATTGCCTGACTCTGTTTCAGTGCCTGCTCCGCTCGCAGAAAGCGCCAGGTGCCCAACGTCGCCACTACCAACACCACCAAGACCACCGCTAGTTCCCAACGAATGAGCGTCTGGACGTTGTTCTCCGAATGCTTGGTCAAGAGCATCACGACATCGTTGGCGGTCGTCAACAACGCAGTGTTGTCGCTGAGCAGTTCATCGCGCGCCGTGCTGCTCTCGATGCCGGTCCGTGCACGCAGAAGGAAGGCATCGGCTTGGGCAAACAACAATTCCATGAGCCGTTGCTGCTCGAGCAGCGCCTGTCGAATCTCGTCGGTCGGAGCTGCTGGAACTGCAACGGTCCCGCGATGATCGGCTTCGGCAACCGTCGTACCACCCTGGATCAGTGTCTGCACGCGTTCCTTCAGAGCAGCGCGAGTTTGCTGGTACTGAGCGTCGACTCCTTGCGAGGCGAGGAGGATCTCTTTCACATGACGCTCGAGCAACATGCGTTGCCGGCCGGCGAGGTCGATGACGACCGCATCGGATTCACGACTATGGATGACAGTGAGAGTGAGGGGGACGATGGCGAGAGCAGTAATGATCAGAAGGCCGAGGATGCCTACAACGGTCCAACTGATATCGTGCGATCTCACAGACGGGGAGGGTGTGGCGGCAGCCATCGTGGTCTCCAGTCGTTCCCATCATATCAACGAGGCGCCGGAGAACTCCAGGCAAGAGCAGCGATGGGTAGGCTAACGGTCTTTAATGTGCGCGGAACGCGGGCTATACAAGATGCTCGTTGTGAAGAGCTAGCGATGTCCACCACCGCCGGAGTGACCGCCCCCGCCAAAATGTCCTCCCCCCCCGAAGTGTCCTCCCCCACCGAAATGCCCTCCTCCCATGCCGCCATAGTGTCGTGACCCCATTGATGGCGCATACTGGGGGACTGAATAGGGCGCACGAAGGACGGGAGGATTTGGCTGCGCCACATGGGGCGGATGGACCTGCTGCAATGTAGGAGGGAGAGGGCTTGAGAACTGCGGCGGCACGGCCATTGGTGCCCTCATCGCATTGGCGCTGGTTGCGGCATTCGCCGATCCCGGGAGCAGCGTCTGCGAGGGTGGTGGGGCAAGACGACTCGAGGCCGGCGGTGGGACCAGCAAGGAAGGATGTTGCGTCACCGGCGGAGAAATTCCAGCTGGGGGCGGGGGTGGCAAAGTGCCGGTTTGCGTCGTCACGACCTGCTGCACGATGGGAATATGGCGATTCCGTGGGTAGAGCTGTCGCGCCTGGAGCAGCAATCCGTGGACTTGCTGCACGCCGATCCACGGATAAGGATAGACGATCGGCGTCACATAAACCCAGTCGGTCCAAGCTTGAGAGACAAGCGCATTCGCTTGCAATTGGTTGAGCACGTCCTGACGTTGTTGACTGAGAGCTTGTACCTGTTCGGGCGACACGGCGGAGGCTAAGGCCTGGTTGGCGGCATCGAGCTGTTGGTGCAATTGATCCGTTTCTGCACGGAGCGCAATCAGCTCATTCTTCGCACTCTCGTTTTCTCGAAGCGCCGTGATCGCCTGCGCGACTTCATTCGGGTCGACCTGCGCAGTGAGATCGGCGTGAATCACGACCGTTTCTCCCTCGAGCCTGGTGCTGATCTTCTGATCCAAGACCATCACAACGCCGGCCGTGTAGGTCCGGATGTCATCTCTCGTGACATCCATGTTCTGAACCTCGGTCACGCTCTCCAGATATGTCGCGACCTGCTCGAGGGCCTGTCGTTTGGCGGCTTCGACGGCCATCCGAACCGCATCGGCCCGCGTGTCGTGATCCCCCATGCGGTATTCACCGCTTGCGGTCACGACCCGAACGTTCGCAGAAGGACTGTGTTGTCCTCCTGGCAAGGGTGGAGAAGGCGTGGATGATTCAAGGTCGAGAGGCACGGCCCGGCTACGATATTTCTCCGGGATCATGTCTAAGTCGGTGGTGAAGGTGGGCGTGCCGGAGTCGTCCGTGTAGGTATAGATAGAACTGGTCGCGGAGCTCGAAGACACACCGGCAAGGGGAAGACAGAGCCCCAGGAGGAGCATCACCGAGAATGGGAACCCCCTGCGAGCGAACAACATCGAGGCCCTCCCCCTGTAATTCCTGTATTCAGCTTACCATATCGGTGTCCAATATCCGCCGGTGGTTCGTCGACAGCAAATCATTCATAAGTCTACGTAAGTTTTGTTAGTTCGTCTGGCTCCGGCTCTTGGTCTAACACATTGGAGGAACAATGCTCGTGCTGATAGACCCATCCGGTCGGCGTTTTGTAGAAGATGGCTGTGCAGAGGGCCTCATCCTCCGTGGTGCGCCCAAGTCGAACGACGGTCACTCGATCCTGATAAGTGGCCCAGGCCAACGTACGATCCAATTGATGCACGGTGAGGTTGGTAATCTGTTCAATGATCACGACCGGCCCGCGTGTAAGATCCTGTTCAAGGTCAGCCAACATGCGTTCAATGTCTTGGTAAGACCGTGCCCCCATGTCGTCAAAAAATGAATAGTCCGGTGCGAAATATTTCATCACTGAATGGCGGTCCCGCGTGTGCGGGAAGGCCATATAGGCCTCCGCTGCTTCTCTGATCACTCGTTGTACTTCTAGGTCTTCCGAGGCCGGCCACGCAGGAGAGGCTGCCCAAGCAGCACAGACAATGGAGAGCCAAATCTGTAAGGTTGATCTCACGCAATGCCTCCGCCACAGAAACAGCCAATCGGCGCACTCGCTTTATAAAGCCGCCGCCACATTACCTGCCTGTGTCGGAGCCCGATCCGGGCGACGGAGGAGCCACTGCTCTCGATAAGTGCGCAGCCTGGCAGACGAGCGTGATCAACCGATCGGCATCAAACGGCTTCCGGATATACGCAAACGCAAGACGTGCTGCGGCTATTTCCCCGGGAACGTCCAGTGCCGCCGACATCATAATAACCGGCGTCTCCGGCCAGGAGAGTTGACATTGCCGGAGGAGAGCGAGTCCGTTGAGACGGGGCATCTGGTAGTCGGTCACCACCACATGGAAATGACGCTGCCGCAATTCCGCCAAGGCGTGAAGACCGTCACAGGCCTGAGCCACGGCAAAGCCGGCCTGTTCTAGCCGATCGGTAATGATTTGCCGCACGTCCTCATCGTCGTCGACGATCAACACCTGCGCTCCATTTCCTGTCAGACCATTCATGCGACGGCCTATCGCAAAGGCATAGACGTACGACGAGTATCGTGAGGGAAACTCCTGGAACCGAGCCTCCACCCTGATATAAGTCGGAAGGGTTCGTAGAAAGGTTACAGGTGACCTGTCTCATGCTCTTTCCCCAAGAAGCAGGGCCGTTCTTTCCTGATGCGGGGCCGGACAAGGGCCTGCTAGGATGCCTCCGCGATGATTCCAGCATCCGTGTCGCCGCAGCCACGGCAGGCCGCCGTCCTTTTCATCCTCATCACCGTCATGCTCGACGTGCTGTCGTTCGGCATCATCATTCCGGTGCTGCCGAAACTCGTCGAACATTTCACGTCCGGCGATACGGCACAGGCCGCCGAAATCTACGGATTAATGGGCACAGCCTGGGCGCTCATGCAGTTTGTCTGTTCGCCCATTCAAGGCGCTCTCTCAGACCGATTCGGGCGGAGGCCGATCGTCCTGCTGTCCAATCTGGGACTGGGCCTCGACTATATCGTCATGGCATTGGCTCCGAACGTTACCTGGCTGTTCGTGGGCCGGGCTATTTCCGGCATGGCGTCGTCCAGCTTCAGTACGGCCGGCGCCTATATCGCGGACGTCACGCCGGTCGAACAGCGTGCGGCCGCGTTCGGTAAGATGGGTGTGGCCTTCGGCTTGGGCTTTGTCCTCGGTCCTGCCGTCGGAGGGTTGCTGGGTGCGACCGACCCGCGTCTGCCGTTCTGGGGAGCGGCGGCATCGAGTCTTGTGAATGCCTGCTACGGCTTCTTTGTTCTGCCGGAATCCTTGACACGCGAAAACCGCATGGCGTTCGTGTGGAAGCGCGCCAATCCCGTCGGTTCGCTCGTCCTCTTGCGCTCGCACCATGAATTGTTCGGCCTCGCGTCGGCCAATTTTCTGATGAACCTCGCGCACGTCGTGTTGCCGAGCGTGGCGGTGTTGTACCTGGGCTATCGATATGGCTGGGGAACCGCTGCTGTGGGTCTCACACTGGCGGCAGTCGGAGTCTGTGCCATGATCGTGCAGGGTGGGTTGGTCAAGCCGATCACACTGAGATTCGGCGAGCGGCGAACTGTCGCCATGGGGTTGTTTTCTGGTGCCATGGGATTCTCCGTCTACGGTCTGGCGCCAACCGGATGGCTGTACTGCTTCGGAATTCCGATCATGGCCTTCTGGGGCCTCGCTAGTCCGGCCATGCAGGCGTTGATGACCCGCCGGGTGCGTGCGTCCGAGCAGGGTCAACTCCAAGGGGCCATCGCCAGCCTCACCGGCATTGCCGGTCTCGTCGGACCGAGCATCTTCACGCAAACCTTCGCACACTTCATTGGTCCACAAGCCGGGTGGCACCTCCCCGGCGCGCCCTATCTGCTCGCATCCATACTATTGTTACTGGGTATGACGATCGCCTGGCGATCAACGAGGGCGTAGATGGGGGAGGTAATCACGAGGAGGAAATTGAGTCAGTGACGAGACTGCACGAGATGGAAGAACACCTAGTACTGTACCGGACTTGATTCAGTTATGAATCCTATCTGATTACCCTCTCTGTTCGAGCCTTCAGTTTGTGTTGAACCAGAATATTCCTCCCTCCAACTAGAATCACCATTGAAAATGCCGTGTTGGACAGGGTTGCCGGTGTGACTTCTCGATCGAATCTCCATCGGCATACGACTTGCGCTTGGTGGTAGTAGCAACAACCGACTGATTCATGAGGTTGACCATGTGTCGATGGAAACAGACATTCGTTTCGATCATGGTGGGTCTTTCGTCACTCTTCCTATTGAGTTGCGGAGGGGGAGGGGGTGGCGGCGGTGGAACATCTACTCCTCCACAAGCGAATCCTTGTGGAAGCGTTGTCGATATCTCACCTGCCAGTTCAACGAATGGAGCCCTGACAACTACTGATTGCACGATTGAAGCACTCTTCCCTGGCTCTGGCGACCAGAGCTATGTCGACCAATACCGTGTCACACTACCGTCTAGAGGCAGACTCACGATCCATATGGACTCGAACCAGTTCGACACCTTCCTTGTATTGCTACAGTCTCCGCTGCAATTACCCGAGATCGCCATGGATGACGACGGTGGTGGAGGTGACCTGCCCCCTGTAGTTGTACCACTTGCAATGTGACTCACGCGCACCGTGGCGCGATGGCTTCCGGTACCGGCGGACGATAGCCCAGGGCGCTGTGGGGCCGAATCCGGTTGTAGGTCTGCCGCCAGCACTCCACGAGCACCTTCACCTCCCAGAGTGTATCAAACAGTTCCCGATCCAACAGTTCATCCCGTAGTTTGTTCGGTGATG